>NZ_JBQSYD010000009.1:0-117006 GCF_052378905.1 Halomonas sp. AOP22-C1-8
AGCAACACTCCAGCCAATTAACGCGGGTAGCATTTGTTCCAGTACGCTATCGCTTTCTTGTTCTGGCTGTGGTTTTTCAGAAATGTCCATGTCGCCTCCCTTTGGCTCATTTTAATTAGTTTCAATATTGCATAATTATTGACAATTCAAGCGCGTTTTCGCCAATGTTTACTTTATCGGCCTGAATGGCTAAATCTTTAGGATCGAATATAAGGTGAAATATTTCAGTGAGCTATCTATTATGCCTGCTTTTAGGTTAAATTTTAGGCATCCAATGCCTCTTGCTTGAGTTGCGCGCCTTGGCCGAACCAGGCTGAATCCATGCGGGTACCGTTGCTGCGTGCCCGTTTATCGTGATCGACATGCTCGGTCACGGCATTGAGCAAGCCCCAGGCTGTGTCTTAGGCAGTCACCAACTGAGAACCCCGGCCTTCGCCATGATGGTAAAGCTTCTGTACTTTATTCAGAGCACGGTAGTTGGGTAGCTTAGAGGGATCGTCTATCGGTTTCTCGGCCCCGCAAATCACCGACTGGAAATAGTGCTGCGCTTCATGGTGACCAACCTTGCGTTTTGCCAAGGCTTTCATGTGGTACATGAAGTCGTTCCACTGCGAGACGGAAATCCCCAGTTGGCTCTTCACCGCACGCGGATCGAACTCCGAGCGATGCGGCACCTTAACCGCTTGCGAGGTGCCGTCTACCGCGATTTGCAACGTGTTATTGCACACCACGCGCACCGTTGTAGGTGTGGCCATCGTCGCCAAGGTGCCATCACACGAGGCCGCCAGTAGTAAATAGTGGTTTACTTCATCCTGGCCTTAAGCGAGGTGCTTAACCCACTGCGTGCCAAGGTCCAAAACTTACGACCACCTTTCAGTACGCCAGCGGTTTCTAGCTCATACCCCGCGTATTCGGTGAGGTGGTAATCCTCCCGACCAAGGCGGCAACCTTGGCTGGGAACCCTTTATTCATTTCATCTTCCTTGTCTCTCTCGCAGTAGTTTTCTAGTAAGGAAACCACTATATGTAGTGTCTCTATGTTTAAACCTACATACCAGGTTGACAGGAGCCAGACCAATCACCATATTGTCAACTTAACCCACCTTAAAACAAGGTAGAAAATCATGCTGCATGATCGTATACATCGTGCGCGTGTCCTTAAGAATATGACCTTGCAGCAATTAGCCGATCTGCTGGGGGGCATAACCAAGCAAGCTCTGTCGAAATATGAACAGGGCAAGGACGCGCCCAATTCGACTCGCTTGATCCAACTAGCGGACGCACTTGGGGTTAACCCTGAGTATTTTTTCCGTTCAGACTCAGTAAAGCTGGGAAAAGTAGATTTCCGTAAGCACTCTGCCTTCGGAAAGCGCCAGCAAGAAGCCGTCAAGGAGCAAGTTTGTGAGCACCTTGAGCGCTATTTAGCGGCAGAGAGCCTGTTCCAAACCGGCCAATCACCTGATGAATTTTCCAAATGGCATCAGCGTTTTTCCGTATCCAATATCGATGAGGTTGAACAGGCAGCTAATAAACTGCGCGAAGAATGGCAGCTTGGGCTAAACCCCATCGCCAATCTGACTGAAACCCTGGAAGAAAATGGCATTAAAGTCGTCAGTCTTCAGGCTCACGAAAAATTTGATGGGCTTTGCGCCCTCGTCAACGATGGCGCGGATGCCGTTATTGTCAGTAATACTGAGCGTCCTGGTGAACGTCAGCGTTTTAATCTCGCCCATGAGCTAGGACATTTGGTTATGTCATTGCCTGAGGAGCTTCATGGTACTCGGGATGAAGAAAACTGGTGCCACCGCTTTGCTGGGGCGTTTCTCTTCCCTGCAAATCAAGTGCGCGTCACCTTTGGTGAGCACCGCAAACGGGTGCTGTTCCAGGAGTTTCTTTTGGCCAAGGAGGAGTGGGGTATTTCTATTCAAGCTACTTTGCGCCGGTTATATGACCTAGATATCGTTAGTTCGAGCTTTTATCAGAGCACTTTTCGCCTGTGGTCGATGAAGGGTTTTCGAAAAAGTGAACCTGGTCGACAAGAGCCTGAAAAATCCTATCGCCTGAAGCAATTGGTTTACAGGGCGCTGGCTGAAGGACTGGTTACTCCTTCAAGAGCAGCGGAGTTACTCAGTGTAAGCCTCGGCGAGATTGAGGAAATCATGGCAAACGGACAGGCAGGTGACAGTGAACATGTCAGCGAAAATTCTTGTCTCTGATACCAATATCTGGATAGATCTTCACCGCAGTTGCCTGCTTGAAACCGTGTTTGCCCTACCTCACCAGTTCGTCACCACCGATTTTGTGTGGCGGGAATTGAAAAAGCCCCCTGGCCAAGAGTTAACGGGATTAGGCCTTGTGGTTGAGGCATTCAATGGTGAGGAAGTTGCAACGCTTTTTACGCTACGCCACACATTGGGTAATTCCTCACTAGCGGATGTGTCGTGCTACTTCCTAGCCAAGGAAAGAGGCTGGACGCTGCTGACCAATGACGGCGCGCTCAGGAAATCAGGGCAACAAAGCAAACTAGAGGTTCGTGGTGTACTTTGGATATTAGATGAGCTGGAAGCTCATGCCCTTCTTTCGCCAAGCCAACTGGCCGACTCTTTGGAATCGATGCTAAAAGCGGGTGCCAGGCTACCGGAAAACGAGTGCCATCAACGCCTAAGCCGATGGCGGTAAATACGGCGCTCAAGATGACGTCTCAGAGCAGGCAAAAGGCTTCTTGTCGGCTATGAATATTAGACAAAACAAACAGCTCAACAGATGGGATCGCCCCCAGGAGCGGCGCCACATTTAGAGTTAACCAATTACAAATATCCCATCTTCGCAAATGACTTACCCCATCACTTCCCACCACTACATGATCAATCACCTTAATATCCATCAGCCCCGGAGCTTCCTTTAGACGCTCATTGACTTGCCTATCTGAGCCACTTGGTTCTGGGCCACCACTGAGGTGGTTGTGTATCAAGTATCACGGCAGACGCGTTGTAGGCCAGCGCGGCTTTCAGCACTTCTCGCGGATAGGCGCTCGCGGCGTCAATGCGGGTTTAATACCCACCTAGCGGAAGCTTAGGCTGGACCATGGTAGACAGCCGTAGACATCACTCAATATTCTGAATCTGCTCACGCATCTGCTCAATCAGCACTTTAAGCTCTACCGCGCAGCGTGTGCTTTCGGACACAATGGATTTGGATGACAGCGTATTGGCTTCGCGGTTTAGCTCCTGCATCAGAAAATCCAGGCGGCGGCCTTTAGGGCCTGATTGAGTAAGCTGGCGGCTGACTTCTTCAACATGGGCCGTGAGGCGGTCAAGCTCTTCGTCTACGTCGGCTTTTTGGGCAACCAGTACCAGCTCGGCTTCCAGGCGCTGAGGGTCGAGTTCCGTTTTGGCTATCTCCAGACGCTCCAGTAGCTGGGCACGCTGGCGCTCTAATAGCTGGGGTAGCAGGCGTTTGACGGTTGCGACTTGCTCGCTTACCGCGGCAAGGCGTGTGCTGATCATTTCGGCGAGTTTGTCGCCTTCACGGGCTCGGGCATCGATGAGTTCCTCCAGCGCTTGCTCAAACAACGTTTTGGCGGCGGCTTTGATGGCGGACTGATCCAGGTGTTGGGTTTCCATCACGCCAGGCTGGTTTAAAAGCTCAAGCGTGGTGGGCGGTACGGCGCTGGGCACGTGCTGCTGTATCGTCGTAAGCGCATCAGAAATCGCGGCCAGGCGTGCGGTATTTACCGTAGGGGCCTGTACGGTTTCTGAGCTTTCAAAGCGTATGCTGCACTCTACTTTGCCTCGTGCCAGGCGGGTTCGCAGGGTTTCACGGAGTATCGGCTCGAGATCGCGCAGGCTTTCGTGTAGGCGAAAATGCGGTTCCAGGTAACGCTGGTTCACCGAGCGAATTTCGACGTGCAGCGTGCCCCAGGAAGCAGCCTCCTCAATACGGGCAAAGGCGGTCATGCTGTGTACGCGACGTAAAGTGGCCATGGTGATTATCCTTTGAGAACGCGTTTTCCTCAGTCTACCCGATAAGGGCAGGCTTGAACGTGAAGACGTGTACAATAGGAGGCTTTTCCTAGTTACGCGCTTATTGTGAAGTGCTTTTTGTGAGGTGCTATGCGTCCTGAAGTTGTTCGCCCCAGTGGTCGCGAGGCCAACCAGCTGCGTGAGATCCGCCTGACCCGCGACTATACCCGTCATGCGGAAGGCTCTGTACTGGTTGAGTTTGGCGATACCAAAGTGCTGTGTAATGCCAGCGTAGAAATGGGCGTACCGCGCTGGCTGCGCGGCAAAAACCAGGGCTGGATCACCGCGGAATATGGCATGCTGCCCCGTGCGACCCACTCACGCAGTGGGCGTGAGGCGACACGTGGCAAACAGGGTGGCCGCACGCTGGAAATTCAGCGCTTGATTGGCCGGAGCCTGCGGGCAGCGGTCGACCTGAAAAAGATGGGCGAATTCACGATCACCGTGGACTGCGATGTCATTCAGGCAGACGGCGGCACGCGTACGGCGTCAATTACGGGTGGCTGTGTCGCGCTAGTGGATGCCATTCGTTATCTGCAGCGTGAGAAGAAGATTAAAAGCGATCCTTTTAAACAGTTGGTCAGCGCGATTTCAGTGGGTATCTATAAAGGCACGCCGGTGCTGGACCTTGACTACCCCGAGGACAGCAAGGCCGATACCGATTTGAACGTGGTGATGACCGAAAGCGGCGAGCTGATTGAAGTACAGGGCACGGCCGAGGCAGGCGCGTTTAACCGCACGGAGCTAAACGCCATGCTGGACCTGGCCGAAAAGGCGGGCTCTGAGCTACTTGAGCATCAGCGTGAGGCGCTGGGTATTCGCGGTTAGGCCGTTTAATCGCCAACGCAATGAGCCGACCATGGTCCATGGCCGGCTCATTGGTTAACGACGACGCGGGAAAGATGCTTAAAGGGCGAGATCGTACTCGACAATTAGCGGGGCGTACTCGGAGAAAGTTGCCTCTTTATCGATCCATGCGTCGACCACGTGACGACGGAAGTTGGGGCCGACTAACTGATAGTCGATCCGCCAGCCTTCCTGACGGCTGCGTGGCACTTCCTGGTCAAGCTTCGGCCACCAGGTGTATTCGCCAGCATCGCGATTGATTTCGCGGAAGGTGTCGATAAACCCTGTTGGGCCGAGCACCTGATCCATCCAGGCGCGCTCCTCAGGGCGGAAGCCAGAGGTGAGCTGGTTATCCGACCAATTGGCCAAATCGACCGTTTTATGGGCCACATTCCAGGTACCACAGATGATGTATTCGCGACGTTTGCGCGACATCTTCGTCAGGTACTCCTGGTACTGCTCCATAAACGCCTGTTTGGCTTTCTGGTCGCTGCCATCGGGCATCAAAAAGGTAGCAATGCTGAAGCGGTCATAATCCGCCTGCAGAAAGCGCCCTTCGTGATCGCACTGCGGAAAACCCAAGCCATACATGATCGCCTTGGGGATTTTGCGGCAGTAAAGCCCAACACCGGCGAACCCATCTTCTTCTGCATCCAGGAAATAGCCTTCATAGCCTTCCGGATAAAGAATATGGTCACCTAATTCAAAACTTTTTGCCTTGATGTTCTGCACGCAGACCACATCGGCGTCCTGCTGAGCCAGCCAGTCCAGGAAGCCACGGTCGACGGCATCACGTATACCATTAACATTGATGCTGGCAATTTTCATAAATCGTCCCTTTTGCGTCGCTGCTGTATGATACCCGACGTTTAGACGTTTGGGTAAAGAGACCAACCATTTCTTGCTATTTACCTGCGTTTTATTGTTGCCTTCAGGCTGACATGCACCCACCGCCTAATGAGGAACGCCGTGGCTACCACTCTACAATCCTATCAGCGCGAATTCATCGCCTTTGCCATTGAGCAGGGCGTTCTCAAGTTTGGTGAGTTTACGCTTAAATCTGGGCGAGTAAGCCCTTACTTTTTTAACGCTGGGCTATTCCAGACCGGCCGCGCGCTGGCCAAGTTAGGCCGTTTTTATGCCCAGGCCATTGTCGACAGCGACTTGAAAGCCGATGTGCTGTTTGGCCCAGCGTACAAAGGCATTCCGCTGGCGGCAGTGACCGCTGCGGCACTGGCGGATCATCATGACCAGGACATGCCCTACGCGTTTAATCGTAAGGAGGCCAAAACCCACGGCGAAGGCGGCAACATTGTGGGTGCGCCACTGGCGGGCGATATCCTGATCATTGATGATGTGATTACCGCCGGTACGGCCATCCGCGAAGTCATGAGCCTAATTGAGCAAAGCGGTTCCCGGGCAGGCGGTGTAATCATTGCCCTGGACCGTCAGGAGCGCGGCCAGAGCGAACAGAGCGCCATTCAGGAAGTCCAGGCCGAGTATGGCATGCCGGTGGTGAGCATCGTCACGCTTGAGCAAGTGCTTACTTACCTTGAAGAGCATGCTGGTGGCGAAATGCTTGCCTATGCAGAAGCCGTGCGCGCTTATCGTGACCGCTATGGTATTGCCGCCTAGCTAAGTAGCAAGTGCGCCAGCAAAACCTTGCTGGCGCCACGCTTCATAGCTCACAATAGCCACCGCGTTGGAAAGGTTTAGGCTGCGATTATTGGGCTGCATGGGAATGCGTAGCTTTTGGGCGTCTGGCAGCGCCTGATGCACCTCGGCAGAGAGACCAGCCGTTTCAGAACCAAACAGCAGTACATCGCCAGCCGCAAAATCTGCCTCGCTGTGGGGCCGTGTACCCTTGGTGGTAATCGCCCAGATACGTCGCCCCGGCATGGCGTTTTGAAACGCAGCAAAATCAGCATGACGCGTCACATTAGCCAGGTCGCGGTAATCAAGCCCAGCACGGCGCAGCTTTTTTTCTTCAAGATCAAAGCCCAGCGGCTCGATTAAATGTAAACGACAGCCATTGTTGGCTACCAGGCGCATGATATTACCCGTATTGGGTGCCATACGCGGCTCAAACAGCGCTACTTCAAACATCACCACCTGCCTATCCATGTTATGCGCGTAGAAACGCCTGATTGTAGATGAAAAACCGCCAAGGATAACGTGCCTAATGACGCCCTCGCCCCCGCAATCCATTCTTAGCCGCATTAAAGGCCTTAACCCGCGCCAGCAGGAAGCCGTGCGCTACATTGATGGCCCCTGCCTGGTATTAGCGGGCGCGGGTTCCGGCAAAACCAGCGTTATCACCACCAAGATTGCGTATCTGGTTCAGGAATGTGGAATGAGTGCGCGCCGGATTGCGGCGGTCACGTTCACCAACAAAGCCGCCCGCGAGATGAAAGAGCGCGTAGGGCAAATGTTGAAAGGCAAGGAGGGTCATGGCCTTACCGTCTCCACCTTTCACACCCTGGGGCTTAATATTATTCGTGGCGAGCTGAAGACGCTGGGGTACAAGCCGGGGTTTTCGCTGTTCGACCCGGAAGATGCCAAGGCGCTGCTGCGTGACCTGATGAACAAGGACGCCCAGGTCGACGCCGAGCAGATCAATGCCGTGCAGAGCAAAATATCCACCTGGAAAAACGACCTGGTGCTGCCCAGCGACGCACTTTCCTTTGCCGCCGATGACGATGACCACTTTGCTGCTCGGGTCTATGAAGCCTATAACCGTCATCTCAAAGCCTACAACGCGGTGGATTTTGATGACCTGATTCTACTGCCCGTCGTGCTCTTGAAAAACGATGCCGAGGCACTGGCGCGTTGGCGGCGCAAGATTCACTACATGTTGGTGGATGAGTACCAGGACACCAACGTGTCCCAGTATTTGCTGGTGAAGCTTTTAATGGCCGAGCGCTCGACCTTTACCGTGGTGGGCGACGACGATCAGTCAATCTACGCCTGGCGCGGTGCGCGCCCCGAGAACCTGATCACGTTGGGCGAGGACTTCCCGCGCCTGAAGGTGATCAAGCTGGAGCAGAACTACCGTTCGACCGGGACGATTCTGCGTGCGGCCAACACGCTGATTGCCAATAACCCGCACGTCTACGATAAAACCTTGTGGTCGGATATGGGCGACGGCGCCCCGATTCGAGTGATCGTGAATCGCCATGAAGAGGCGGAGTCTGAACGCGTAGCCAGCGAAATGCTGACTCGGCGTATCAAGGAAAAGGCTGAATGGCGCGACTTTGCCGTCCTTTATCGCGGCAACTTTCAGGCACGGCTTTTAGAGCTCAAGCTTCAGCATTACCAAATTCCCTACAAGCTGTCCGGCGGCACGTCGTTTTTCTCGCGTAATGAGATCAAGGACGCCATGGCCTACCTGCGCCTACTCATCAACCCTGCCGACGATAACGCCTTTTTGCGGATAGTAAACGTACCGCGCCGTGAGATTGGGCCAGGCACGCTTGAGAAACTGGCTAACTATGCCACCGAGCGGACGATTTCCCTGTTTGCAGCGTGTCATGAAATGGGCCTGGAACAGACGCTACCCACCCGCGCTGTCGAGCGGTTAAGCCGGTTCACCCACTTTATCGACGGTGTGCGCAAGCGCATGGATCAGGGCGATGCAATTGCCGCTATCTGCGACATGCTGCGGGATATGGATTACGAGGCGTGGCTTTATCAGAACGCCAGTGCGCCGACTATTGCTGAACGGCGCATGGCCAACGTGTGGATACTGATCGACCAGTTGGAAAAGTCGCTTAACCGTGACCCGGAAGAAGATACCGCCTCAGAGACGACTGAAACCGATAGCGTGGAGGCGGCAATTTCCCGGCTGGTGCTGCGCGATATCCTGGAACAGCAGGCCGAAGAGGATGACTCGGACCGCGTACAGCTGCTCACCATGCACGCTTCAAAAGGGCTTGAGTTCCCGCATGTCTACCTGCTGGGCCTTGAAGAGGATCTGCTGCCCCACCGCAATGCCATTGAAATGGGCACCGTGGAAGAGGAGCGCCGCCTGGCCTACGTGGGTATTACCCGGGCGCGGCGTACGCTCACGCTCACGCTTGCCCGCCAGCGCAAAGCCTACGGTGAGCTGATGGATTGCCAGCCCAGCCGTTTTCTGGATGAACTGCCTGGGGAAGACCTGGAGTGGGAAGGTCGAGCGGATAAAGAGGACCCGGACAAGAAGCAGGCGCGCGGCAAGGATGCAATTGCCGGGCTGCGCTCTCTGTTGGGGTAACGATCAGACCAAACTATCCACAGGTGGATCACCAGAACCGCTTGTGGACAGGTTATTCGACCTCTTCGATCATGTAATCGACCGCTGCCCTGATCTCATCATCGCTGAAATTAAACCGACCGCCCTTGGGTGGCATCGCGCCAATCCCCTTAATGGCGTTGGCGTAAAGCGTGTCAGTGCCTTGAGCGAGCCGTGCGGTCCAGGCGGCGTTATCGCCCGTTGCCGGAGCGCCCGCAATGCCTGCCGCATGGCAGGCGCCACAGCCAGCCTTGGCATACAGCGCTTCACCATCGTATTGGTCGGCGATATCTTCCGATTCAGGCTCCTCTGGCAAGGAAGCATCAGGTTCAGGCTGGGCCACCGCACGTTGGCATGTTTGTCCTTGCAGGCAGAGCTTGCCAACTGGCGCAAGGCGCTCGGCAAGCGCTGCATCCTCGGCCTCTGCATCAGCAAGCGCGGCGCTCGATAGCACCCCTAACGCGACGATCCCGCCCAGCATACATTTGAAATTCACCCTGCCCCCTTGGCTTTTATCGCCATAATAGCGGCGTTTAATCCTGTATCGATAACCGTGTTCCAGGAAAATATTCCGGGAAGATAATATCTTTTTTTTCACAGATAGCCAGAGGGCGATAGGTGAGAGCCACCTATCGGGTGACGCAATAACAAAAGGGTCTAAACGGTGATTTAAAGGCCTACGTTTAGAAGATCAGCTTAAAGACGCCCGTAAGGGTAAGAAGGCCTACGGCAAAAATAAAGATAATAATCCACAGCAAAATTTTCATAACGTTTCCTCCATGAATAAAAGAAGCATCCCTCAATACCGCGCTCACAGTATAGAAGAAAAATTAAACAGCATACTTAATATTACCTTTTGAACAGAGAAATTCTCGTGCTTCATCATGGGCTTGAAGCGGTAAGCTAGGCATTTTTCCAGGCAAGCAGACGCTGCTCGGCATAACCGATGAACCCCGCCTGCTGATAAAGGCGCCAAGCGGGCGTATTGCGAGCATCGACGGTCAATATCATCTCGTTTGCCCCTTGGTTAATCGCCAGGTTAAAAGCCGCGGTTAACACGTTTCGACCGATGCCCTTGCTGCGCCATTGCGCCGTGACGCCCATTAATAAAAGCTCCCAACAGTGAGCCGACCGCGGTGCTAACAGCAACACGCCCACCCGCTCATCGCCCAGGTTAACGCTATACCAATGGTTCGGTGCCGTAGGTGCCTGGTCATAAAAACCGGCTAGCAGGGCTTCGCTGGAAAGTGATTCTCGCAGTGATGGGCAGTCCAGCGAGCCTTGACTAATGGAATCGATCAGGGCAGTTTGCGCGGCGGTGCTTAGCTCACTAAAAGGTGCTAGCCAAATTGGTGAATCCGTTGAAGGTACCGCCTCCGTGCCCGCCAGCGTAATGGACAAATAGTGTAGCTCAGCCAAGCGCACCATATTATGCGCAAGCAGCGTTGCCTCCCACGCATAGTGGCTGGGCGGCAAGACCACGTGGAAAAGCGTTATTCCCTGCGTGGTTACCCAATCATGAGCAGCGCTTAGTAAGGCTTGGCTTGCTGGATCATCCTGGCAAGGAAGCCATAGCTGTGCGGTGGCGTGAGCGAGCGGCTGCACCCACAGCGCACCGCTAATACGGCCGTGCTGCTGATAGACCCATAGCCCGTCCCAGGCTGCCTGCGGGGCTGACGTTAGGGCAGTGTGCAGCGCCGATTGCAAGGACGGCTCATGCACCGCCGCTAAGTGAAGCAGGGCTTCCCTACGCTGCGTTGAAGGGCAAATACTCACAAATGCACTATCGACCGTCGGCTTCATTAGTAATCAGGGCGCCACTGTGTTGCTTTCGTTGATGTTAATCCTGACTGACTCCCCCTAACGATGCTACCTTTTGTTACTTCTTACCGGGCCGTTGCTACAGGAGTGACTAACACCATGCGCATACTGCTGGTTGAGGACGACGCCAGCTTGTCTTCGGGCATTCGCCTGGCGCTCAAGCCGGAACACTATACGGTTGATCACCTGGATAACGGCAATAGCGCTCTTATGGCACTAAAAGAGGCTGAGCCGTTTGATGCTGTTATTCTCGATTTGGGCTTGCCGGGTTTGGATGGCCTTCACATTATCAAGGCGGTACGCCGCCAAGGTAGCCAAATTCCGATATTGGTACTCACCGCCCGCGACGGTATCAACGACCGCATAGCGGGGCTGGATGCTGGGGCCGATGATTACCTGGTCAAGCCCTTTGAAGTAGAAGAGCTCAAGGCCCGTTTACGGGCACTGCTAAGGCGTAGCCAGGGGCAATTGGATAATTACCTGGAGTGTCGCGGTATCCGCCTGGAACCGCTTACCCTAAGCGTCAGCTATCAGGATAACGTCATTACCCTTTCACGGCGCGAATTTACCCTGTTGCAGGAATTTATGGGCCACCCGGGCAGGGTCTTTACCCGCGATACACTGACCAGCCTGATTTATGGCTGGGATGAGGATGTCGAGAGCAACGCCATTGAAGTTCATATTCATCATTTACGGCGCAAGCTGTTCCCTGAGGTGATTCGCACCGTACGCGGCATTGGCTATGTGATGGATAAAGCGCCGCCGGGAGGCGAACAGTGAACTCTATCCGCCGGCGAACCTTAGGGCTCACACTGCTGCTGTTTCTGCTCAGTATTATGGTCATTAGCGTGGTTAGCTACCGTTACGCCACGCACGAAATTCAGCAGTTGCACGATGCAAGCCTTGCCCGTCACGCGCATCTTTTGGGTGAGCTCATGCAGGCGCCTATTCCGCCCGCGTATCAGCAGGCACTTCTGCAAAGCGTAGAAAATACGCTGCAAACCAAGCAGCGCAATCCTGAGGCACTCGTCTTTCAACTGTGGGAAGGCGATAAACTGCTGCTGCGCTCAACCGATGCACCATTAGCGCCGCTTGCCGTATCGCAAAGTGGCTACACCCGGCAACAGTACCAGGGGCAAACGTGGCAAACCTATACGCTTTCGCTTGCCGAGGGACGCAGGGTCATTGTGGGTGAGCGTGACGATATCCGCTTACGTTTGGTCAGGCGGGTAGCGCTGCGTACGCTGCTGCCCGAATTTATGGGGTTAATCGTCTTAACGTCTTTATTGTGGTGGAGCATCGGCTGGGGGCTTTCACCGCTGTCGAGAATGGCAGAGCAAATCCGCAACCGAGACCCACATAATCTTCAACCCCTTAAGCTTGCGCCTCTGCCGTATGAGCTGGCGACGATTTCCGGTGCACTCAATCGCCTGTTGATGCGCATCCAGCGTTTACGCGAGCGCGAAAAACGTTTTATCGCTGATGCCGCCCATGAACTGCGTACGCCGCTTGCCGTACTCGACCTTCATGCCCAAAACGCCTTGGCCGCAGAAAACCCACAGGACCGTGAGGAGTCGCTTCATTATTTGCGCCAAGGCGTTGCCCGTTCGACGCATTTGGTCAGCCAGCTGTTAACTCTGGCAAGGCTTGACCCGGATGAAACAAGCCTGCCATTACGCCCTGTTGATGCGCTGTTTGAGGTACGTGACGCGCTGGCCAAGCTACTTCCCCTCGCCCAGCAACAGCAGCAAACGCTGCAGCTAGAGGCCGATGAACAAGGCCAGTGGGCGTTAAACGAAGTCCCTGGCACCTTGGGAGCACTCGTGCAAAACCTGGTGGGCAACGCCATTCAGCACTCTCCCCCTCAAGGAACTATCCACGTTCAGCTTAAGGCAGAATCGAGCGCCATTATTTTAGTAGTGGATGACCAGGGCCCGGGGATTCCTTTATCAGCCCGCAAGGCCGTTACAGAGCGCTTTCACCGCGCAGGCCCCGGCGCAGGGTCAGGGTTGGGATTATCCATTGTGGAACGGATAGTGGCGCAGCATGCGGGCAGCCTGGTATTTGATGATGCGCCTGGGGGTGGTTTGCGCGTACAGGTCACGCTTAATCGCCACAGCGGCCAAGGCTAGTTTTCAAGCCTTAAGGTTCCGATAAGAATTAACTGTGACTCTGAGGGTACCAGGCTGATTGGCAGTAAGCCGTTGGCCAAATAAAAATGGAGGTTCCCTGATGAATCAAGTGGCTTTTGCACCTAAAACGTTAATTAAATTCAGCGCCGCTCCCCGCCTTAAGTCGCCGAGTGCCAAGCGGTTAACGACTGAAAGTCCAGCGCTGGATGTACTTACCGACTTTCAAACGCTGAAACCTCATTCAGTCGCCGCCGACACGCCTGTTGACGAGGCGCATCTCAAAATGCGTTATAGCGGTGTGCGGCTTCTGTTTGTAACCGACAAAAATGAGCACTGCATCGGTATTCTTACCGCCAAAGAGTTGATCGGCACACGCCGTATTAACCTGGCCATGCAGCAGCGCAATCTTGACCGCGACGAAATAACCGCGGATATGATCATGACTTCTTGGGATAAACTCAGTGCGATGACGCTGGAACAGCTCTCGGCGCTGACGATTGAAGACCTTGTCTTGGTCATGGAAGACGTGACTGAACAGCACCTGTTGATCACTCAGTACGACGACCATAACGCACTGACCATTCGTGGCTTAATATCAGCCACCGATATTCAAAACACCGTGGGTAAGCAAGTTAGTACGGTGGTTCCCGTCGCGAGCAGCTTTGCCGATATTTGCCAAGTGATTACCGGTCACGACCTGTAAATTTAAAAGTATCCGTTAACTGTTGTTAAACATATTTATCATCTAAAACGCCCCTTACCAAAAACGGTAAGAGGCGTTTTTTTTAGTGTTCTATCAATAACGTGTTAATCCCTAAAGATTAACACCTAACCACTAGAACATGGAGGCGTTGATAAATAAGTGTGTCGCTACACTCGCGGCATAACCCAGAAAAATAGCCGGCACCCAGCGCAAGTGAACCATAAAGGTATAAATACCCCGTGCCTGGCCCATCAAGGCAACGCCAGCCGCTGACCCCATGGCGAGCAGGCTTCCCCCAACACCAGCGGTAAGCGTAATCAGCAGCCAGTTGCCTTCAGACATATCGGGCGCCATGGAAAGCACGGCAAACATGACTGGAATGTTATCCACCACGGCTGAAATCAGCCCTAACACAACGTTAGCCCAGATGGGATTCCAACTGCCATAGAGCGTTTCAGACAGCAGGCTTAAATACCCCATAAAGCCAAGCCCGCCCACACACAGTACGACGCCGTAGAAGAACAGCAGCGTATCCCACTCAGAACGTGCGATACGGCTAAAGATATCAAACGGCACCACGCTGCCTAATTGCTCCAGCTTCTTCCAGTCGCCGCGGCGTGAATAACGTACCCGTTTACGCTCTAACGAGCGCGGCAGGCTGCGCCGCAGGTAGTATCCAAAGAACTGCAGTAGTCCTAAACCAAACATCATGCCCATTGCAGGCGGCAGGTGCAGAACCGAGTGGCAGAGTACGGAGATGGCAACGGTCAGCAAAAACAGCGCAATGATCCGGCGTGCGCCCCGCTTGAGCCAGACGTTTTCAGTAAGCGCTGCCGGTTGGCGGTTAACAATAAAGAAGTTCATGATGACCGCAGGCACCATAAAGTTAACGATAGCGGGTAATAACAGTACAAAGAAGCCGCTAAACGGCACTTGTCCTGCCTGCCAAACCATCAGCGTCGTGATATCCCCAAAGGGGCTAAATGCGCCGCCAGCATTGGAGGCCACCACCACGTTAACGCAGCACAGGCTAATAAACTTGTTATCACCTTCAGCCACTTTCAGGATTACCGCGCACATCAACATAGCCGTGGTCATGTTATTGGCTATCGCAGAAATACCAAATGCGAGAAAACCGGTAATCCAAAAAAGGCTGCGGTAGCTAAACCCTTTACGCACCAACCAGGCACGCAATGCGTCAAATATACGCCGCTCTTCCATGGCGTTGATATAGGTCATCGCCACCAGCAAAAACAGCAATAGTTCGGTATATTCGAGCAACGTTTCCCGAAAGGCGATTTCTGCCTCTTCAGGCATACCGGCCTGCACATACACCCATGCCACAATGGCCCAAATAAGCCCCGCCGCTACCAGAACTGGCTTGGATTTACGCATGTGGAGAAGCTCTTCAGACATTACCAGAGCATAGGCAAGTACAAAGATACCAACACACGCAATACCGGCAAGAGAGAGCGTTAAATTCAGTGGGCCAGCAGCGGCATAAGAGAGAGAAGGAAAGACAACAGCACAGAGAGCAATCAACAACCAAGCGACCCGGCGAGCTGAGAGCCGAGGTGCAAGGACGTTTTGTGGTTTCATGACAGCGTGATCCTGACAGATGTGGGGAGAGAGCGTGCCACCATGATAAGCACGCTAATAAACTGCTGCAACGCAGCGCTGACTCGCAAGGTGCGCCTAATTGTCGCACCTTGTAACGCTGTTTTATAGTGTCCGAACAACTTATTACGTTTGCTCATTCAATGGGCCATGAGCTTCTTTTTTTCAGGACAGCAGATCACAGGAATAATGGCTGTTAAAAAAATCAGATCGTCGTTCAGCCGCTATAACAACGCGGGTATTACTTAAAACAAGATGCCAGTGTGCGTAACGCCATCGTATTTTTATTTCTTGTTGTATCAATCGTTAGCATCGTTAATAAACACGCTCTCACTAACACGATAGCACGCTGGATAAGTCCCCCCATGTACACAAAGAGCAAATACCCTCCTGTAAAAGACCATCAAACAAAAAAGGAGCCCGCTGATGGATGCATATTTAGACAATATCCATGACATCTTGCAAAAACTTAAGAATTATCTGGAGGGGAATGAAGATGAAGTGATCGCTACGACTGCCGTATCGTCAAATTCCATGACGTTTTGAAAAACCCGGATGAGTACGGCCTAACTGAGCTGGAGAAAAGCCAGTTGCCGCATTTGGAAGAAAAAGTGTGGCACACGGTACTCTCGCCACTTGCGAGGCTCGAAGCGAACGAAAACGTAGAGCAATAGGCGGGTAACACTGAACATCATGCTAACCAGCAAACCATTCTCGCCCCTAAAGGTTGGACACTTCATCCAACCTTTAGGGTATTGCCGTAAGAGCATTCAACGAACCGTTTGTGGTAATCAAATAAAGTTAGAAACTTACTGCTCTCCGAAGCCTATTAATCAATAAGATAATAGTCTTTGTAAATTAATAAAGTTGGTAATAGATTGCCCGTAAAACCCTAAAGCTATTTTTATAAAAATAATAAAGATAGTAACATTCAGAAAAATCCACTTCTAAGTCACTCGATATCAGTTGACACAAATCACTCCAACTTATATGATTGATCACTCACTAAAGTAAGTGGTGCTTTTATGTCTAATTTAGGTCGTCCAGTGAATTATGCAGCTCGAGAGGCTAAAATCGAGGCTATTCTTGATGGTGCTGTGCAATGCTTTGTTAAAAAAGGCTTTCATGGCGCTGGCATGGCGGAGATTTCTCGTGTTGCAAAAGTCAGCCAGGCAAGCCTCTATCAATACTTTTCCTCAAAAAATGAACTCATTCTGGAAATTGCCAAACGCTATTCTTCTAGAGATCTCGATGCCTTGAGAAGAATTGAAAGCGCTAGTGATTTTATGGATGCTTTGGAGCAAGAGGCCTATCTCACAGGCGATAAAACAGGAACTATTATGTATCTGGAGATCCTCGCAGAGTCATCCAGAAACCCAGAAATTAAGAAAGCGGTACAGGATTCAGGTCAAGAGCTCTTTGACACCTGTTGTGCCATGATTAAGAAATTACAGGATAAAGATGAGGCAAGTTATTTGCTCACACCCGAGCAGATAACCCACTATATCTTTGCTTACATTGATGGTTTGTCCTGCCAGATAGCGACTGCGGATATCGAGTATTCGCGGGAGCTTTTACGTCAGCTTGTTCAGACCCTTCTTACACCAAAAAAGTAATTAATATTTAAGCCATACCTCAAGAGGGTTTGATATGAGTTCGCCACTTTATATACTCGAACGATCAGTTATATTATTAAAGAAATTCAGCAAGTATGCATTGGTTAGCCTGCTTGTCCTATTCCAGGGATGCAGCAGTGAAAGTATACCTGAGCCCACTGAGCAGAACATTCGAGTGGTTACGCTCAATGAAGTAGGTGCAAACGCGCATTACCAAGAATCTCGCTTTTCTGGAATAACACAAACAGAGAGCAGAGCGCAGCTCTCATTTGGCGTTCCTGGCAAAGTGCAAAAGGTGCTGGTAGATATTGGTAGCCGGTTAAAAGCGGGCGATATCATGGCGACACTGGATCTTGAGCCTTATCAACTCGCGGTCGATAACGCCCGTTCTGAAGCCTCAAAAGCGCAAATCGCGCTTGAAGAGCACCAAGCAAACTATGAACGGCTTAATCGCCTCAAATCAAATAATGCAGTTTCACAGCAAGATCTAGACGCTGCTAGAACGCTTTTTTTAACCGCTCAAGCCTCTGTCCGTGAAGCACAAAGTAGAGTCAGACTCACAGAAAGAGAACTCTCTCAAGCAGTAATAAAAGCCCCTTATGATGGTGTTGTCTCTACCAGGCAAGTTGAACCCTTTGAAGAGGTCGCTCAGAATCAGGTCATTTTTACTTTCGACAGTTCAGCCCAACTTATTGTTGAATCATCAATCCCTGTATCTTTGGCAAATGCTCTACGTTCTACAAATGAACAGGTTATCAGTATTAGTCATCAAGGGAAGTCTTTTGAGGCTGAGGTGTCCCACATCGCAGAGCGAGCAAGTAATGGTTTAAGCTTGCCGGTTAAACTGCGTATACAAGTGCCAGAGGGCAATTTTTTACCGCCAGGTATCGTGGTCGCAGTGAACTATCGACTGAAGAATAGCGAAAACGTTCTCTTGGTTCCTCACGGCGCAGTTTATGTTGAAGCAACAAGTAACAGTGCTTTCTTATACTCTTTTAACGGTGAGTCCAATACCGTTAGTAAAAAACCTGTACAAATTATCGATATTCAACCTACAGGCTACATTATTAATGCTGAGTTGAAACTCGGAGAGAGATACGTAGCAGCCGGAGCGGCCTTTATCAGTGACGGGCAACAGGTTCGTGTTTTAGGGGAGACGCGTTAATGTCCATTACAGGCTTCTCACTTGCTAACAGCCGTTTAGTGCTCTTTCTGTTTTTTATGCTTACGAGCATAGGGTTGGCGTTATACCCGAGTTACCCATCTCAGGAAGAGCCCACACTACCGATAAATGTCACTGTGATTACCGCCTATCACCCTGGCTTAGATATTTATCAAACGGAATCGCTATTGGCGCGCCCGGTTGAACGTGCTTTGCGTGAACTGGAAGAAACTAAAAATATCACGACGTCTATTCGTGCCGGAGAGATCCATATCTCTTTGGAAATTAAGGACGGAACACCAGACTACGCGCAATCATGGCTCAGAGTCAGAGCGAAAATGCAGGATGTGCAAAACTCACTTCCCGATGGTGTGTCTGGGCCTTTTGTTAACGATAGTTATGACGCCGTTGCCGTGATGACTGTTGCAATTAGTGCCCCCAATCACACGTTTGAGCAACTTAGAAATAAAGCCAGTGAGCTGCGGGATTTTCTTTACGATATCCCTGGTATGGATAAAGTCACCTTGCATGGTGTCACCGAGGAGCAAGTGACTATCAATCTAAAGCCTTTTGCTGCGTCCAAATTTTCGATCAAGCCAAATGATATCTACCTGCAATTGCATAAAAACAATTCGCTTGATGATATTGCCAGAGTGAATTTTAGCGACCAGGAGAGTCGTATTTATGTCAGAGGCGGCTATAACTCTATCGAGGATATTAAAGCGATCCCTATTGTGCTGCAAGACGGCAGCCAGTTACCACTTGACACGCTAGCTGATGTAATAAGGTCAGCGGCACAACCGCTTAATACCGCCGCCTATCTAAATGGGGGGCAGGCTATTGTTGTTGCAGGTTATATGACACCAGGCGTTAACATGGTCGATTTCAATGATCGCCTTCGCACACAAATAGCGCAGTGGGAATACGATTTACCCGCTGGCTTTCAATTGAAAATCATTACCGACCAGGGTGAAGTCGTAAGCCGAGTGATATCATCAATGATATCAACGCTGTTACAAACCATTTTGGTGGTTACAGCCGTAACAGTCATTGCGCTAGGAATACGTGCGGGTTCACTGGTGGGACTTGCTGTCCCCATTACAGGCATTATGACATTAGTCGTTTTACGTGTGCTTGGTGTTGAGCTTAATGAGGTTAGTATCGCCTCGTTTATCATTGCACTTGGGATCTTGGTTGATAACCCGATGGTGATTGTTGAGGATATCTCAAAACGTATTAATCAAGGTGAGTCTGGGAAATCAGCAGCCTTACACGCCGGAAAGACACTGGGTACGCCAATGCTGATTGCTAGCCTAACGGTTATCCTGGCATTCGCCCCACCTATGTTCACCGATAATATCACTGCGATTTATATGCAGACGCTAACCATCGTCATTGGCGTAATGCTGATCATTTCCTGGTTTGTTGCCATTATGCTGGTGCCGATTTTGGCGCAGTGGTCTATCAGGAAAGGGAAAAAAACATCTGAGCAAAGTAAGCTCTCGCGCTTAATGTTGATCATGTCTCGCTTTTGGGACAAAGTCATCAGCTGGCCAAAAGCATTTTTAGCAGGTGCGACAGCAAGCCTGATCCTATCGTTATTTTTATCTGCGACTATTCCAGAGGCATTCTTTCCACCGTCTGAGCGCTCACAAATGCAAATATCCCTTGAGCTCCCAGCGGGCACGCCTGCAAACCGCACAGCTGAAGTCGCACAAGAAATGACGCGATGGCTTGCAGAGGAACAACGTTTTCCGCAGATTACAGGCGCTACTGCGTATGTTAGTGAAGGAGGACCACGCTTTATCCTGGGCCTGAATCCGCCAGATCCGGCTCCGCATACCGCTTACTTTGTTGTCAATCTTAGTAAAGAAACCAATGTTGCGGCCTTTGTAAGCCAACTTAGGGCTGAGATGCCCCCCGTTTTCCCCTATGCCAAGCTCGGGATCAACCCGTTTTTCATGGGCTCCACGCCTCCAGGCGAAGCAGCCATTAGAATCATCGGCAACAACCATAGTGATTTATTACAGGCTGCTGCAACGATTCAAGAGGCGCTTAGCAACGTACATGGGACGATTAACATCAAACAGGACTGGGAACAACCTATCCCCAGCTTAGTGGTAAATGTAGACCAAGCCGCAGCAAGCTATGCCGGAGTCACACGAGAAGACATTTTTTCCGCTCTTAGGAAAAATACTCTCGGAGAGAGTGCATCTGAGCTTCGGGAAGGAGAGTTCTTGCTGCCTATTATGCTGGCAATGCCAACAGATAACGCGACACTGTCGCAATTAAATAATATTCAGATTTTCTCACAATCTTCTGATAAAACCGTTTATTTATCAGAAATTGCTCGCGTTGATACAGAGTTTCATCCGTCGATTGTGAAAAAGAGAAACTTACGGCCAACCCTGACAGTGACAGCGCTTAATCCGGCGATGACCTCTAAAGAGTTGGTTTCCAACATCGCAGAAACGTTGGAGCAAGTTCGCAATACTGACAAAGTGCAAATCGAGTTTGGTGGAGAGATTGAAGAGAGCGAGGTCACCGCAGAAGCTATTTTTGCTTTCCTACCACTTTGTGTACTAATGATGATCATTTTGTTCATCCACAAGTACAACTCGTTTCGTAAGGTGGCGATCATCGTACTAAGTATCCCCTTCTGTGCCATTGGGTTACTTTTAGCACTGATCATTTTCAGGCTGCCTTTCGATTTTATGGCGAATTTAGCGATATTCGCCCTAATAGGCATTATTGTGTCGAATGCTATGCTAATTATCGAACAAATTGATATCGAGAAAGACGCAGGAAAATCTGAGCTTGAATCACTCAAATCGGCTTTAATGCAACGGTTTCGCCCTATTATGTTGACACAAATAACCACTATTTTAGGGCTGCTTCCTTTGCTTATCGCCAATGATCCGCTATGGCGCTCGTTTAACGTTGTGATAATGGGTGGCCTCATTTCAGGCACCATTGCATCCTTTATCGTTGTGCCAAGCTTATATGTTTTGTTCTTCACAAAAAAAGCAGCAAGGGCGATCTAAATGAATGATTTATTACTCTATATCAGTGTCTTTGTGGGGGCGGCGATTCCGGTGCTCGAAGTTTGGATTGCCGTCCCATTGGGTGTTATTGCTGGGTTACCATGGTTTCCCGCTGCACTTGCAGGCTTTTTCGGAAATTTGCTTTCGCTGTTACCCATAATTTATGCCAGTGAAAAAGTTAAGTTATTTATGCAGCGCTGGCGAAATAAACCCGAAACTGAGCAAGCTGCCCCCGACATAACGGATCGTAAACATGTAATTATGGAAAAATTTGGTGTTCCAGGCCTAGCTTTTCTGGGGCCATTTTTGATTGGTATCCATGCCGCTGGGGCATTCGCAATTGCCATGGGGGCTAGTAGAAAGGTTGTTATGTTTTGGTTTACCTTATCACTGCTGGTCTGTTCGTTACTATTTGGATTTTTGGCGTCATTGGGGATCACTCAGATAGGAGAAGAAAAACAGCTTCCCTTTATGTGATGGCACAAAACAGAAGCTTTTCCGGTAGCCAGCCACAAGGCTGGTTACCATTACTTACAAGTTACCAATACTCTTAATCGGTAACTTCACTCCACGCCAAATTCAGGCTCATCCCCATACCTATCTCAACTATCTCAGCTACACTATTAACTTAGGCTAGTACAAGCTGTTAAATCGAAACGAACACACATATCACGAACAAACTCTTCACTGAAGTATGGATATAAATGATGTTTCATAAAAATGAGAGTGCTTTGACCGCCATAATTCAGTTGAGTAAGCTTGAACTTAGTAGTGATTATTTAAACAAAAAATTTAACGATCATCGGTTATATACAGCTGCGATTTTATTGATACTCATTCCTCTTGGGCTTGCAGAGGGTATTTTTGACTACAAATCGCATCCTGAAATAAAGAGCGAGTTATTTCAGCTGAGACTTCACTTTCTTCTATTAATGATACCTGCCTGGATTATTTTAAAATCAAGCAGTTTGAAATTAGCTACGGCAACAATTTTAATAACGCTGGTTTTTTCTGCGTATCTCGGCATAAAAATAATAGAGAACACTGGCGAAGACTTAGTGACAACAGTGAGTAATGTTGCACTCTATCCCTTTTTTATCTTTTTTGTTCTCATCGGCTTTTCTATCTACATTCAGATTTTTTTTCTTACTGTTGCATTTTCCTTTGTTGTTCTATCCGAAAACCATGGCGTACTGGATGAGTTGATACAAAACGTTTATTTTCAGATCTCAGTGCAATCGAGCGTTTCAGCATTATTTATTATGCTCGTTTTTTCATGGAGTTATTATCATCGTTACAACCTTCAACTCGCCTTAGAGAAATCCTCTCAGACAGATCCATTAACAGGTGTTGCAAACCGGCGTTACTTTGATAGCAAACTTAAATCAGAAGCAAGCCGAAGTGCTCGCTCAAGCAGTGATTGCGCCCTTATCTTACTTGATATAGACCATTTTAAACGCATCAATGATACTTTCGGCCATCCTACAGGAGATCGCGTTATTTGTGCGCTCGCGGACTTATGCGTAAACCAATCAAGAGAAATTGACCTAGTTGCCAGGCTTGGTGGAGAAGAATTCGCCGTTATTTTACCGGACACCAACATAACTGATGCGAAAAATCTTGCAGAGCGGATTCGAAAGCACGTCGAGGATATATCTGTGACTGGTGATGCCGGAGAAATTGTAAAGTGGACTATCAGCTTGGGGGTATCATCCTTGCCAGAAAGTAGAAGCAGTAGGTATACAACTGAAATTGTTATGGAGATGTTTATCAAGAAAGCAGATAACGCACTTTATGAGGCAAAGAGAAAAGGGCGGAATCAAACTGTATTGTCGCAATAAAATGTGTTTTAAAAAATTTCCTTTTTTATTCAATTAAATGCCAAGCCAAACAGAGCAACGGATGGGATTTCGCTCAGCTCAAGTAAAGAGCTTTGCCTTGAGTAGCTATCATAGTCCAGGATAATAAGCTTCTCAATTGCTATATTGTTAAAACAGTTATGTTACATGTTACGATAATCTAATCTCCTTATAAACTCGCTCAGCCCAATGTTTAATTGACTCATTTTCAAGGAATCCTTTATTTTCAGATGATGATTTTGGATGAGGCACACGCTTATATCTATCACTAAAGAGCTTTTTGATTAGCGTTGTAGGCCATGCCAGTGATTTTTTTAATAACCTGATTTCCAACTCTCGAAGAGTGCGTTCCCAATCAAATTGGACATGCGGCTTCAACAGGAGTGTCGATAGTCTGTTCTTATTATCGGAAGTATCCACTTCTATCAATGCGTACTCTTGACCATCCTTTTCAATTCGATGAAAAGCCAGACAACGTGGGTTACCATCTACAAGCAAGTGTTTGGAGTAACCATCAATAGTGGGGAGCTTTCGGATTTCCCTGTGGATGTGGCGGTAACCCGACATGCCAACCAATTGCAGCACCATAGCGTTAAAGGCTTCAAATTTATCCGCATAGAGATGTGCGTCGTCGCTCTTGTCTTCCATGCCATCATAATCTGCTGAAGGTAATGTACCGTGAGTACTGGCCTCATCCGTACTTACTTCAAAGCCAGTATTTTCTGGAGAGTCTGACGAGTCGCCCTCCTGGCCCAAACAGCCAGTCTGTCCTTTTCCCTTACCTATGCGAGTTGTCCGAATGGGATTAGCAAACTCAAATGCGACGGCTGGCGTTTCAATCCGGATTTCTGTTTGATCAGTATCTGGCTCTTGTTCGTCATCAATTTCCAATTCCGGGCCGGATTGCGGGCCGGGCCGAACAGCATACCCCTGGCCTGCTCGCCTCTCAGCGAATCGGGGATCGACAAAATCGACATAGGCGGGACAATCACAGGTTAGATTAGAAACACCATAAATCTCATACACAAAAAACGCTTTTCGTTCCTGATCGTAATGACCACGAAGTGTCAGCTCAACACCTGCGAGCGGTGGTGGTTCAAATTGAAAACGCCACAGACGGTACTTGTCTGTGTCATAACCGTTTTGAAGTTGGTAGCGGGCAACACTTTCAAAAGACAGCTTAGCTTCCTCATCCAGCAATATCCAGGCTAACAACCGTCTTAATGCATAGTCACCTCTGACGTACAGCGGCAGAGTGCAGGTTGGCAGAATATTGACGAGCGCCTTGCTCAACTTATCTAAGCGCTGGACATCAAACTCCTGAGAGAGTCCGTTGGGGATCAAAGCTAAACGCGTTATATAGGCGTGGTGGAAGAACAGCACTCGCGCTAATTCGAGCTGAGGAAGATAATACTGCGTTCCACCAAATTCAAAATTAAAGCACCATTGCTGTCCATCATCCTGCCGATTTACCACCGGAATTGGACAGGCTTCGATAGGTTCAGTACGCCAATGACGAGTATTTTCTATCACAATACGGGACTGGAATCCGGCAGGGCGTGGTTGTTCGCTTGCATTGACCACCCTGCGTCTTGCTAAGACCGGAATTTGAGAGACACCAAAATATTGTTTCTTTTGGCCTGGTGCCAGTTTGACATTAATGTGCCAATCAGGGCCATCATGGCGGCGAAATAAAGAGCCAATCTCCCGGATAACACTGTTATTTTCTATACCTTTGAACTTCATGTTCCGTATCCACTAAATTTTCCAAATACTGCCTGGCAGGCTCCATCATTCGTTCTTCACTCAATCCGGCGTTTCGCAACAATCGCCACCTTGGCGGCGACTCAAAGAGAACCCGTAAATCGTCATAGGCATTTTGCAAGCGTCGGATCTGGTACTGGGGAACGCTTTCCGAATTAGCCACCAAAAATGCCGATGTACATGGCATTTGATGGAGGTTTTTCTCAAGGGTTGAGAGATTGCCAAGCAACTTAAGGTAGTAGGTTCTTGAGCGCCTGGGCCCTTGTATATTTGCATTCAAAAACGTAGCCAGTTGTCGAAGTGCTTGCAGATATTCCCGATCCCGTTTGTCCCAATCAATACGTGGTACGTTATGGTTTGCCTTGTCTTGTGCATAACGATGGTTAACGTCCAACAGCCAGTCGCGATGATTCCGATAGAGCCTGGCATACAAATCCGGTGATTTTTTTCTGGCTTGAAGGGGTTGACGAGATGACAACAATTCGAGCCAAGCTTCCTGATCTGGCGTTTGACTGCTCGACTGTTGCATCACAACCTTAACTTGTTGTGGCGTTTTACGTGTTGGTTTCCGGCTAACTTCATCAAGCACATCGTCTATCTGCCAGTGGTTATCCAGCAATGCCTGATGAACAACAATATGCTGAAGATAATTGAAACTTTTTCGATGCTTGCGGAAGATTGCTTTCAGCCAGTCTGAGTCATCAATATCGGAACTGGGAGGCATCAGACGGTTTCGGATTAACCAAGCGGCAGGCCACACCTTTAATACCTTATTTTTTATCACTGAGTGGTCAATTTGGGCTTTTCCCCGATAAAAACCCAGTCGATAAGCAAGGCTGCGATAATACTCTGTCCATTGCTCAAAACTGGGGGACGCTTGCGCCGGCCGAACTAACAACCATCGCACCTGAGTGGTTATCCAATCAGATACTCCCATTCCCTTTTGCTGTTTAGTCTCATGACAGTGTTCAGGTGCAGCAGCGATAAAGCGATGACGTTCAATCAGGGGGCGAGCAATCCGCGTATCCATCAACACACCGTGTTCGGGGCACGATTCCACCCCGGCAACCTGCCATTCTCGTCGCCAAAAATACTCACAAAATTGTTCACGTTGAGCGGCTATGCAACCGGGGCAGTACCTGACAAAACGCGGGGATTTAATGCGAGAGGCGGAAACTCCTAATGCCAGATGAGCGGCACCCTGAGAACCCTGGTACAACCAATTCATGCACTGAAGCCGTCGAGCCTCTGGAACAAAAGGTGCGTAAAGCGGAAATAAAGTATGGCTGTAGATCAATTTTTCGGGTGTGAACTCCTCTGGAAGCCAGCGAGAGAGCGTTGCAATATGGTTAGGTAAGTCTATCGTTGCGATAATACTGCGAGATTCGAAGACCTCATCCAACAGTTGCTTTGGGCTGGTCAGCCCTTGCCGGACACCCGCTCTTGCCACGGCGCTATACATCAACTCCTCTGTGTAAGGTATAGGAAAATTCAACACGGCCATCACCCAAAGGAATTAACCCAGTCTTGGGCATCAAAAAGCAAGCCGTTGCAGCCAAGTGATTCCTGGAAGATTTCCTCATTGGCGGACTGAGAGAATAGAAAGCGCAAGTCTTCTGAATCCAGGGTATGCCAGTCAGCTTTCTTCATCGCCTTAAGTTTGGGGGTGGATGACGCTGGCTTTTCTATCTCTGCACTCTGATACCAAGAGAGGATCAGCGGCATAAGATCCTTCATCACAAGGCCTGGATGATCCTCAAAAGCTCTGTTGATCAGAGGTTCAAGCAGCTCAGAGGCATACCCCATATCAACCAGCATATTATGCAAACGAACAGCTTGTTCATTACCCCCATACTTGACTACGGTATCAATGCTTTCCTGGTTGGAACGCAGCAGGTGGCTCAGTTCCAGTATTTTTCTATCCACGTCGGGGATAGTCAGATCTGAGTAACGCGCAATTTTTGTCACATCACCCGACCGTAACGCATCAATCATGGGGTGGATAGGTTTTAGCTCATCCTGGTAGACCTTTCGCATCAAGGCGGGGGTAATGCGCTCAATGCCGGTGACAACAGCCCGGATCTGTGACAAAACAAACAACTTGATGACGACATCCATAATGCCTTGTGAAAGCTCGTACCAAGTATATCTAATCTCATCGGTCACTTCAGGGGATGCTTTAGTCAGCCATTGATACTTCCACAAACGGCCAGTGAAGGCTCCCCACTCGGTACGGGATACCTCCTGCTCGCCTGATGGTTTGCTTAAAGGCTCCCATAGTATTGAACCAAAACCTGCACCACGACGAGCGGACCGCAGATCCAGTTCAAAGACAGATCTGGCCTTTGGTGTCCCCACCATGACAACCGGGACCGAAATTTCATTAACCAGTGTGACAAAGAAATTGAGCATGCGCTCGGCACCACCTGAATTCTTAACACTCAGATGCTGGATTTCATCAATCACTAACAGTCCAATTGCGTGGGTGTTGGCAATGTGTGCCATTACCGCAATCAAGGTTTCTACGCTATGTCGTTTTTCCACGTAGCGACGTACGTAATTCGTGGCGAGTACCGCGTCAATTTCCCGAAAGAAGTTATGACACAGGCTTTTCAACGAACCGTCATGCGGGCAGTCAATTTTAAGGAAAACGATCTGTGTGAAGTTGTAGGCTTCGTGATATATCAACTGGGGATAGGTTGCCAGAATACGGTTCAATGAGCTTGTCTTGCCTGAACCAGAACAACCGATGAAAGCCAGACTCTTAGCGGTGGATTCCACATGCTCGAACCGGAAAACAGCCAAATCCCCCTGCATGACACGCTCATAACCATTCTGGATGTGGGCATTCAGTTCGCCTGTCGCCAGATTTCTGCCAACATACCCTTGTCGAAGCATGACTGATAATTTTGACTCCAGTTCAATGTGACGGGATAGCGGCTGGAAAAAATTATCAAGTAATTGAGATATGACATGAATACGGGTCTGGCCATCAAGATAAACGTCGGTTGGGCGAAACGTAATTTGACCCGATAACCCGTCCTTTAGCTGACGCCGGTCCAGAATCGGCGGCAAAGCTTCAATGAGCGGGTTTCCTTGGTACTGACTTATCCCGGTATCATTATAAATTGCCTGCACCATGCCTTTGGGTAGCGTCATTCATCATCTCCAAACAGGTCATCCAGAAAATCTGGGAAAGCCCCATCTTCGGGCTGATCAGTCAAATACCTGACATCTGCTTTGGGTTTCGGCTCAGTAGCCTTGTTATCCGCTCGACGTTTCTGGCGTTCCTGCTCACGGGCTTCCCGTCGGTTTTGATTGATGCCAACCAAAGTTTCTGTTTTTGATTCACCAAAGTAGGAAGGACGTAGCTTTTCCGCGTTTTGGATGGTTTCCTGAATCACATTTTCCAGCGATCTTTTGCTTTCCCTCTCTTTCAATTTAGCTGCTGCTGTTGATTTTCGTTGTTGCTGCTGGCTGTCCCATAACTCCCACATCGACCGGCCCCTAAATTCCCTTGAGCGGTCTGTTAGCGAGCACTCCCAATAATCTGATTTTGTTGCATCTGGGAAGACATAAATGATGTCGGTTACCGCGGGGTCATACGCCGCCATAAAGGGGCCAGGTCGCTGTTGCCCGGTTCTATGGAGCCAGCCAGACGCCAGCAGCTCCCTACAGGTATAAAAGGCACCGAAGCATTGAATACCGTAATCGGAAAGCGTTACTTTTTGACGAGGCAACAATGCCAGCTTCAGCGCCGACTCCGATGTGTTACGTAGCCGTCCGCTACGATTTTGAATACCCCATTGCCAGATATTAATTGGTACAGGTGCGAGTGTATCCGGCATATCCGGATCGCGGTCATACTTGACCAATACCGAACTCTGGTTGCGATGCAGGATAGAGCCGATAATTATTTTAGTGAATTCGTCCAATGTAAGTGTTGCATCCAACCGATAATCTTTCCCGCCGCGCTTTTTGATGGTGGTTCCAGCAACCACTCCTGGTGCAAACGGCTTGAAGTCTGCTTGAATAGTGCGAAAATGCCGCTCAACGATACCCTTCGCATCCCCACGATAAGGTGGTGTATTTTCAATCCGAACACCAAAGGCCTGCTCCAGATATTCAATTTGATGGCCCAGCAACTCACCGCGATCAGCCAAAATGGCGTCCGGCAGTCCAATCGACGGCCAATCCTCTGGCTCGATGTCATAACCGAAAGACTGACATATCTGAGATTTATCGATCATGGCGTTGACCAGTGCCAACATAGCCGTCACATAGGAGGGGTTTTCAAATCCCACATAGAAACCAGCAATCAATCTGCTATAGACATCGACAACCACGTACAAAGTTGGTCGGCCAATAATCTTTTGTCTGTCAGCGGAAAGCAGATAGATATCGGCAATACTCGCGTCGATCTCGTACCGTGCACCAGGACCGTGAACCCCAGTTGTGGCTGTTCCTTGTAACGGTCTGATGTCCTTTTGATATTCAATTTTATTGGCTCTCAGCCGGATACGTTCAGGCCGGACATATTCCCGCTCGTAGAAATAACGTAGTTGAGCAACTGTCGGGAAGTTCTCTTTCGGTACATCGGGATGAGCCGTTTCAAACATGTCCTCGAAGCGTCGATGAGCATAGGGTAGAGAATGATTCTTCTCCGTCAGATAGTGGCGATCAAGCACAATGCGAAACATGCGTTCAACGCCAGTATCTACAATGGCGCCGGTACCCGGTGCTATACTTCTCGGACGCCCTAATTTTTTTCCTGAAGCTGTGCGTTTTTTTCCTCGCCCGCCTGATTTATCGTAGTCCGGCAAAAGCGCGTTCGGTATGCAACCTCGCTGCCAATATTGGCGAAGATAAGCATATAGTGTTTTTTTAGCTGTTCCAGATTCATTCACAACCTGCTGAACCAGTGCGCCTCGACCACTGCGATAATAGATATCCGGTTGGTGTATTAAAGGCTCAATAACGGCCATACGCTTGTCCCGAATTTGCTGTGCTACTGAGCCGTGTTCCGGGAGCTGAGCGGCAAGATGGGAATAGGGGTCATCAATTTTTTTTAACGTCTCAGAAAGAATGAAGTCTTCCACTTCTGCCAGGGAAACCCGTTCAGGGAAAGCTTTGTCGGAATCAACATTAATCCATGTATATCGAATGTCTGAGACATCAAGAATTCGATACCGAGCCTCTTCGAATGCCACAACATCATTGATTCGCAACATAATAATTCCTCAATGAATCAATGTCTGAAGATGCTTGTAATTCCCCTACAGCCAGCGTTGACCAAGGCTTTCTGATATCGAATAAGAAAACCCTCAAGGCTAACAGCGAACGTATCTTTTGCAGGGACTCGCCTGGAGAGAGTGAATAGGCTTGATCGAGCATCATCGAAACTTGAGAAATCAGTAAAGTCGGATGATTAATAAAGAAGCCCAAGTAAAGGGAAGCCATATTCAGAGTATCTTCGATCCCATCCAGAACCAATTGCGCTGGATACAGCCAGGCAATATTTTTGGTGACGGTCTTGGGAATTTGTTTTTCTGTCAGCAAATACCATGGAACTTCCTTTAACGCCCAATAACGCCGTTCAAGCTCCAGTTTTTCGATGGTTCTAGAATTAGAAAGATCTGAAGAGGTTTTTACCTGAATAGCCATTCTGGGAAGCTCAGGCTTATTAGTGTCCACTAGAAAATCCGTGGACATGACTTGAATTTGTCCTCGTACTTCGGGATGACGGATACGCGCTTGCGCTGCAAGCTCAATGGTATCCTCTAATCGGAGAGGGTATTGCTCCCGGATATCAGTGACAGATGGATTCCAATCAAACAGAAAGAACGCCGCCAGCTCTAGGTCTGACAACAGATGGTGGGTTCGTTGAGTCTGGAATCCCCAGATGCGGTGAGATCGTCCAGCAGAAGGCAGGTCTCTGACGGTCAACCAGGGTTGGTAGTCTTTTCCTGACCCCTTTCCGCGACCTTGTTTAACCCATTTAAGTGAACGAGAGTCAAGGGATAAGCTGGTCAAGCTCCGTACCTCCGACATTGCACATAAAGTATACGGAGCTAAGTTACCAGCTTTATTTGCAAGTTACCAACTATATTTAAAAGTAACCTACTTTATTTAAATCCCACACCGTTTGATACCAGCCGGCAGTGGTTTACTCGACCGTCACACTTTTCGCCAGGTTACGCGGCTGATCGACATCGGTACCTTTAAGCACTGCGACGTGGTAGCTCAAAAGCTGGAGAGGAAGCGTATATAAAAGCGGTGCCAAGGCTTCGTGAATATGCGGCAGCTCAATGACTCGGATATTGTCATGCGGCTTGATACCCACGTTCTCATCGGCAAATACAAACAGCTGGCCGCCCCTGGCACGGACTTCCTGCAGGTTGGATTTTAGCTTTTCCAACAGGTCGTCATTGGGTGCGACGGATATCACCGGCATCTCGCTATCTACCAGCGCCAGCGGGCCGTGTTTAAGCTCACCGGCTGGGTACGCTTCTGCGTGAATATAGGAGATTTCCTTAAGCTTAAGCGCGCCTTCCAGTGCAATCGGGTAGTGCGCACCACGGCCCAGGAACAGCGCATGGTGCTTTTCAGCAAACGCCTGGGAGAGCTGCTCAATCTGGCTGTCCAGGGCCAGTACTTGTTGGCAAATATCAGCAAGCGAATGCAGCGCCTTCACAATACCTGCATGCTCTTCCTGCCCCTTCGCTTTGCTTATCGCCAGCGTTAGAAGCAATAGTGCCACCAACTGAGTGGTAAACGCTTTTGTGGAGGCAACGCCAATTTCCGGGCCTGCACGGGTCATCAGGGTCATATCTGATTCACGCACCAGGGAGCTTCCCGGTACGTTGCAAATAGCCAGCGAGCCGACATAGTTCAGAGTCTTGGCAAAACGCAGTGCCGCCAGCGTGTCAGCGGTTTCACCCGACTGGGAGAGCGTTACGAACAGCGTATCGGAAGGTACGACCGGGTGGCGATAACGATACTCGGAGGCCACCTCAACCTGTACCGGCACGCCTGCATAACGTTCGAGCCAGTAGCGGGCCACCATCGCCGCGTGATAACTGGTGCCACAGGCAATGATATGGACCTGGCGGGTTTTCTGGAATAGTGCCTGAGCATCGGGGCCAAAGCTCTCGACCAACACACTGTCCGCGCTCAAACGCCCTTCCAGGGCCGCCTCAATCACGGTGGGCTGCTCGAAGATTTCTTTAAGCATGTAGTGGCGATAGTTGCCTTTGCTGGCAACACCATCGCCATGCTCAAAAACGTGTACCGACCGTGTTACTGAGCTGCCATCTTTATCGACAATCCGGATAGTCCCCTTTTCGCTTAACTCGACCACATCGCCTTCTTCCAGATAAATAAAGCGATCCGTTACTTGTAGCAAGGCAAGCGGGTCTGAGGCTAAAAACGCTTCCCCCATACCCACACCTACCACCAGCGGGCTTCCCTGACGTGCACCTACTACTATGCCCGGCTCCTTGACACTCATAACGCCCAGCGCATACGCCCCGCCCAGACCATTCACAATTTGCTGGGTTGCCTCAAACAAGCTGAGACCACTCTGCAACTTGTCCGCTAGCAAATGCGTAATGACTTCGGTGTCGGTTTCCGAGCTAAACGTATAGCCACTTGCCTGCAGCGTCTCTTTTATATATTCGTAGTTTTCAATAATGCCGTTATGCACCACGCTGACGTAGTCACCGCTATGGTGCGGGTGGGCATTGGCTTTTGAAGGCTTTCCGTGAGTTGCCCAGCGCGTGTGAGCAATCCCTGACGCTCCCGGCAGCGGTGCACTATTCAGCTCGTTCTCAAGGGCTACGACCTTACCCACTGCGCGATGACGAGTAAGCTGGTTATGATCGTTCAACACCGTCATGCCCGCTGAATCGTAACCGCGATACTCCAAGCGCTTAAGCCCTTCCAACAGTATGTCTTGCACGTTACGTTGCGCTACAGCAGCGACGATGCCACACATAAACCGTTCTCCCAGGATAAATTAAAGTAGCGATGTACCACGCGTTTACTTGCCAGCTTTAGTAGGACGTACCCAATCGGCCTTTTCCAGCTGCTTGCCTCGCGTCACCGCTAAGGCCCGCTCACGGACATCTTTTGCTATGGTGGATCCAGCGCCTATGGTTGCACCTGCCCCCACACTAACCGGGGCTACCAGTGCGCTGTTAGAGCCAATAAAGGCATGATCGCCGATCTCAGTGTGATGCTTGTTAACGCCGTCATAGTTGCACGTAATTGTGCCCGCACCAATATTAACGTTACGCCCCAAGCGGGCATCGCCAACATAGCTTAAGTGGTTAATTTTGCTACCCTCGCCTACCTCGGCGTTTTTGGTTTCTACAAAATTGCCCACCTTGGCATTAACCGCCATGCGCGTACCGGGGCGCAGACGCGCATAAGGCCCCACCTGGTTATGGCCAGCCATCTTCGTTTGGTCAATAACAGTGTGGCTATCAATGCTACTTTCAGCACCGATGGCGCTGTTTTTGATCACGCAGTAAGGCCCTACACTAACGCCATCACCCAGCGTCACGTCACCTTCAAAAATGCAGCCCACGTCAATAAACACGTCGTGACCACAGGTGAGGCTTCCGCGCACGTCGATCCTTGCAGGATCAGCCAGTGCCACGCCCTGTTCCATTAGCTGGTCCGCTTGGCGCGCTTGGTAAACGCGCTCTAACCGCGCCATTTGGGCACGGTTATTAACCCCTTCTACTTCAACGGCGTGAGCTGGCTGCTCGGTGCAGACTTTAATCCCCTCTTTAGCTGCCATTTCGATCACATCGGTCAGGTAGTATTCACTCTGAGCATTGTCAGCAGAAAGTTTAGGCAACCAACGCGCCAGTTGGGCACTGGTCATCGCCATGATGCCGGTGTTGCATTCGGTGATGGCACGCTCGGCGTCGTTGGCATCTTTTTGCTCTACAATCGCCACCGCATCGCCCGCCGCATTGCGCACAATACGGCCATACCCCGTTGGATCGTCCAGCGTAACCGTCAGCAACCCCATCTGTTGTTCGTTCACATGGGCCAAAAGCGCTGTCAGCGTTTCGCTTTGAATGAGCGGTACGTCGCCATACAGTATCAAAACATTGCCATCACCAAGTTCCTTCAATGCTTGAGCGGCGGCGTGCCCCGTGCCCTTTTGCTCTTCTTGCAAGGCAAACGTGACGTTTTCATCCGCCAATGCGTGACGCAGCTGCTCAGCACCGTGACCAATGACGACCTGCGTGCGTGCAGGGCTTAGGCTCGCCGCTGTTTCCAGCACGTGCGACACCATGGGTTTGCCCGCCAAGGAGTGAAGCACCTTCGGCATTTGTGAACGCATCCGCGTGCCTTTACCCGCTGCGAGAATCACTACATCAAGCGCTTTTTGCATTCTCATTACCCTTCTTCTGCGTGACGCACGTTAGGAGACGCCCACTGACCAATACCGCTTTCATTGATGAGTTCTTCGCCAAATTCATCAACAAAAGCAGGGCTTGCAATACTTTGCCACTGGTCGCCATCACGGATCAGCATTAATACACTCAGATTATGCGCAACGGCCACTTCCATACCCGTATCGCTGTCTTCTACCAATAACGCGGTGGCCCAGGCATCGGCCCAGGCATTGGATGGATGGAAAACCGATACCGATGCAAGGTTATGCGAGACAGGCCGCCCAGTACGTGGATCAATGGTATGTGAAAAGCGCTGCCCATCAGCCTCAAAGTAATTGCGGTAATCCCCAGAGGTCGCTACCGACATATCGTGAAGAGGCACAATATGCTGTGCTTGTGGCGCGCCGCTTTGCGGCGTTTCAATACCTACGCGCCAAGGCGTCTCTTGATCATCACGATAGCCGTGCGCCAGCATATCTCCACCCAGGTTGATTAAATAACCCTGTATCCCTTGCTGGTTTAGGTACGCTGCCACGCGGTCGGTTGCATGCCCCTTGGCGACACCGGAAAGATCCACATAAACGTCACGCTCACGGCGCGCCTGCATGGCCTGAGTATCGATCGCTACAGCATCAAAGCCCACTTCGGCCAAGCGCTCGGCCAACTGCTGTTCCGAAGGGACTTCTTTCGGGCGAGCCTCAGGACCAAAACTCCATAAATTGACCAGACCACCAACGGTCGTATCAAACGCGCCGTTACTTTGTTCAGACACCGAGCGGCTTATCGCCAGTACTTCAATTAGTTCGTTGGAAAGTGGCTGCCACTCATTGAGCGGTGCCTGGTTAAACAGGCTTAGTTCAGAGTCATCTTTATACGTCGACATGGACACATCGACACGTTCAAGCTCTTCCAAAAAACCGGCTTCCAGATCGCTGGCCTGCTCCTGGGTTAACGGGTCACTAATGGTTACCTGATAAAACGTGCCAAAGATACCGCCCTCTAAACTGACTGGCGACTCCAAAGGGCGATCTTTTTCCGAACAGCCAACCAGTAGTAACAGCGACATAACGCATACCGCTTTTACTGTTAACCGTGTTGATTCAGGCATAAATAGGGTCATGAGCTTACTCTACATGTAAAAAAACCAGAGGAGCCACGCACCAAACAGTACGCGATAAACAACAAAAGGCTGCATCCCCATTTTTTTAATAATAATGAGGAAATAGTGAATACACAGGTACGCAATAACACCGGACAATAGCGTTCCGGCCGCCATGGATAGCCAATCGACTGACTGGGGCTGATGTAAAAGTTCAACGGCTTCTAACCCACCGGCTAATACGATCACCGGAATGGAAAGTAAAAAGGAGAACCTCGCAGCCCCTTCACGACTCATGCCCACCAGAAGGGCGGCTGTGATGGTAATCCCTGAGCGTGATGTGCCAGGAATGAGTGCCAGCGCTTGGGCGCCGCCAATGATCAGCACATCTTTTAGCTGCATTTGGTATTCACTGCGAGTACCGCGTTTTTTCCAGTCTGCGTACCCCAGTAACAGGCCAAAGCCAATCAGGCTGAGCGCGATGATAACCGTGGAGCGCATATACACCGAGATAACATCACGAAGCAGAAAACCGATGATACACACAGGTAGCGTGGCAAGCGTGACCCAGATCGCGAGCTGGGCATCTTTATTGATCCCCCGGCCACACAGCGCTGCCAGGCTGCTCGCTATCATTTGCCAAATTTCATGCCGGAAATAGATCACCACCGCGCTTAAGCTGCCCAAGTGGAGTGCGACATCAAAAGCAAGCCCTTGGTCCTCCCAAGAGGTTAATACGGGTACTAAAATCAAGTGCGCCGAGCTTGAGACAGGTAAGAATTCCGTTATCCCTTGCACAGCGGCAAGTACCACTATTTGTAGCCACTCCATGGGTCATCCTATACATCAAAAGGGTGGTTGAATGACAATGGCGCATAAGGATACACCTCCATTAGGGGATTGTCCGCCATGCCTACCATCGTTTTGCATTGCGTATTAGCCTACTTAGAAGTAAAGGGCTTAAGAGATCATATTGCAGTGCGCTACAATAATGCTTTATTGAAAGCGCTCCCTTGTCAGGTATTCCATGACTCAGACCGTTGAAACGCCAGTGGTTCCCAACCACGAGCTAGATAATCAGGAAGCCAAGCGCGTCACCTATATAGGTGCCTGGTTGGATAGTGTGCTTAGTATTGTCAAAGTGGCGGTAGGTTTTTGGGTGGGTTCTGCCGCACTGATTGCGGATGGCATCCACTCGCTCTCTGACTTAATCACCGATGGCTTTGTACTGGCCGCCATTCATTACGGGCGTCAGGAGCCCGACAATGACCATCACTATGGTCACGGGCGCATCGAAACACTCACTACACTGCTGCTGGGTAGCGTACTGATCTTTGTGGCAGGCGGTATTGCCTGGTCAAGCCTGGACCGCTTGTTTAGTGGCACAGAAGTCACCGCGCCTGGCATCGTGGCGATTGTGATTACGTTTATTGCGCTGATCAGTAAAGAGTGGATTTTTCGCTACACCATGCGCGTCGCCAAGCGGGTAAAATCCAAACTGTTGGAGGCTAATGCCTGGCACTCTCGTAGCGATGCCCTTTCTACTGCGGTGGTACTGGTCGCACTGATTGGCGCTCAGTTTGGATTGGGTTGGCTGGATGCCGTCGCTGCCATTGTGGTTGGCCTGCTCGTAGGCAAGGTTGGCTGGGATTTACTGTGGGAATCTGCGCGGGAATTAGTCGATACCGCACTGCCTGAAGACACCCAACGCCAAATGCACGACGTAGCTTGTAGCGTACCAGGCGTGGATAGCGTGCATGACCTTCGCACTCGCCAATCAGCAGGTTGGGTAATGGTGGATTTGCATGTCGTGGTCGGGCCTAAAATCACCGTTTCAGAAGCCCATGAGATAGGTAATGAGGTCAGCCGCCGTTTACGTCATGAGTTTCCGCTACTCACCGACGTTATTTTCCATGTTGACCCTGAAGATGACGCTGGAGAAGGAGACCCCAGCCGAATGCCCGGCCTGCCACTACGTCCGGAGGTTGAGGCCGCGCTTGATCAACGCTGGTACGCGCATCCAGTGTGGCGCACGTTAAACGAGCTTCAACTGCACTATCTGGATGACAAAGTATCCGTATCGCTGATTATCGGCGATGCGGTACATCAGCCCCCGCAATGTTTGGCTAGCCAACTCAAGGCACTCGCCAGTGATATTGAGTGGCTCGGCCATGTGGAAGTCATGTTTATCACCCGAGCAGCCAGTAGCGCGATGCGCTAGCCGTTAGATAAACGCCAAATACTCGACCACCTGACGGGCCTTATGGTTTCAGTACGTAATGAATACGCTTAACCTTACCTTGTTTGAAAGGCTCAACGCCGCCGCTGACACCCCTGCGTGGCTGATCATGTTTACTCATGGGTGCGCCGTTGAATTGATGTGGCTACTACCTGCGTTACTGCTAATCGGCTGGCTGCGTGGCGGTGAACAGCTCAAGCAGCCTCTGCTGGAGGCGCTGATAGCGATACTGCTGGCCTTAGCGATAAGTGGCATCATCGGGATGCTGTGGCCGATGCCCCGACCCTTTGCGGTACCGGTAGGCACCACGTTGATGGCCCATGCGCCAACCCCTGCCTTTCCCAGTAATCATCTAACGATCATTCTAACTATGGGCTTTAGCTTGATGCTGCACCGCTACACCCGACGTATCGGCAGCCTTCTTCTGCTCTTGGCCATTCCCGTCGGCTGGGCAAGGATTTTTTTGGGCGTCCACTTTCCCCAGGATATGGCAGGCGCTGCCCTTTTGTCAGCCGTTATGGCCGTGCTGGTGGGTTTCAACCGCGCCTGGCTAGTGCTACCGGTTTATGAGCACATCGCCAAGCGCCTTTATCACTGGCTGTTCGCGCCGCTTATCCGCCGTGGCTGGGTGAAGCGTTAGCCAGCTGTTCGCTATAAGCTAGTAAGAATTGCCGTTGCAATAGAGAAGTAAATCAATACCCCGGTGGCATCAATTAAGGTGGTGACCAGCGGCGCAGAGGCAGCTGCCGGGTCGACCTTGAAGCGCTCCAGTACAAACGGCAGGCACATGCCCAGCAGGCTGCCAAACAGTACGATAGTGACCATACTGAGGGAGACGATAATAGCGACTTCGTTGCCTGCACGCAGTATACCGATGGGAGCGACGGCGATGGCCATGGTCAGCCCCAGGGAGCCAGCTACCAACAGCTCACGGCCGAGCATTTTACTCCAGTCCTTAACGCCTACATCACCGGTTGCCATACCGCGAACCATCAGCGTTGCCGCCTGAGCGCCTGCGTTACCGCCACTACCAATCAACAAGGGCAGGAAGAATACCAGCGCCACCTGGGCGGCAATAATATCTTCAAAGTGAGCAATACCCGCGCCGGAAAACAGGTTGGCAAAGACCAGTACTACTAGCCACGTCACCCGTTTACGGTACAGGCTCCACAGCGATACACGGCTAACGCCATCTTCCAACTGGCCAATCGACATCCCCTTGTGGATATCTTCGGTAGCTTCCGACTCTGCCACGTCCATCGCATCATCGTGAGTAACGATACCCACCATACGGTTTTCGGCATCAATCACCGGCAGTGCCAAAAGGTCATAACGTGCCACGATGCGAGCTACTTCTTCCTGCGCTTCATCCACGGCGGTGCTGATCACATCCTTGATCATGATGTCGTCAACCAACGCGCCGGGCCTGGCAATCATCAGTTGACGCAGGGACATCGTGCCAATCAGCCTGCCATCGTTGTCCAGGATATAGAGCTGATAGACCGTCTCTGCATCCGGAGCAGTCTGGCGTACGCGCATCATTGCCTGAGACACCGTCATGCCACTGGCTATCGCCACATAGTCAGAGGTCATAATGGCGCCTGCAGTGCCTTCCTCGTAGCCTGCCAGCCGCTTGAGATCTTCCCGCTCCTGATGTGCCATGCGCCGTAACAGCGCTTCTCGGCGATCTTCATCCAGAAGATTGAACAGGTCCACCCGTTCGTCAGAGCCCATCTCTTCCAACAGCTTAAGTACCTGGGTGTCCTTTAGCTCACCCACGACTTCCAGCTGACTTTCACCCGGCAGGTAGCCAAGCACATTAGCGGCGCGTTCTGTAGAAAGTATATCGAGCACTGAAAGCGCTGCGGACAGCTCTTCGTCCTCCTCGATAAGCTCTTCAAGCACCTCACCAATATCTGCCGAACGAATTTCGGCCAAGCGTTCGGATAATAGCTCTCTTTTCGGTTCCTCTTTGACCAGCTCGTCAAGCAGCTCGGTTTTTAATTCCTGCAAGATTTCATCGTTCAATGACATCGCGTTCTCCTTCTCTGCAGACGAGTCAGTGCTGACAAGCATTATGCTACTAAATGCTTATGGCAAGTGTACCAGACAAAAAAAACGCCCCTTAAACCCTAACGGGTTCAAGGGGCGTTTTATTCACGCTTACCGCGTAGTGTTAGCCTTTACCCGCCTTTTTGCGCAGCTGCTGGATCGTACGCAGCTGTGCAACGGCTTCGGCAAGTTCAGCGGAGGCACGGGTATAATCCAGCTCCGATGACTTCTCATTAAAGGCTTTCAGCGCTTCCTGACGCGCTTCTTCGGCAGCGGCCTCATTGAGGTCGCTGGCCCGCGTCGCGGCGTCAGCAAGGATCGTCACGACATCCGACTGAACTTCCATAAAGCCGCCGGAGACAAAGAAGTGTTCCTCCTTGCCACCATCGTGGATCACCCGTACAGGGCCCGGCTGAAGCTCGGTCAGCAGCGGGGCGTGACCCGGCAAAATGCCCAAGTCACCCATCATCCCGGCAGCTACCACCATCTCGATACTGCCCGAGAAGATAGACTCTTCAGCGCTGACGATATTGCAAGTGAAGCTATTCGCCATAGCGAATCCCCCTAATAAACGGGATTACTTCTTCATCTGATTGGCTTTTTCGACCGCTTCGTCGATGGAGCCAACCATGTAGAAGGCCTGTTCGGGCATATCGTCGTATTCACCGTCCAGGATACCCTGGAAACCACGAATAGTATCTTTCAAAGAAACATACTTGCCGGGTGAGCCAGTGAATACTTCAGCCACGAAGAACGGCTGCGACAAGAAGCGCTGGATTTTACGCGCCCGAGAAACGGCCAGCTTGTCTTCATCAGACAGCTCATCCATACCCAGAATGGCGATAATATCCTTGAGTTCCTTGTAACGCTGCAGAACGTTCTGCACGCCACGAGCAACCGCATAATGCTCATCACCTACCACCAGCGGATCCAACTGACGCGACGTAGAGTCCAACGGATCAATGGCCGGGTAGATACCTAGCTCAGCAATGGAACGGGCCAGTACAACGGTCGCGTCCAAGTGTGAGAAGGTGGTTGCCGGAGACGGATCGGTCAAGTCATCCGCCGGTACGTATACCGCTTGTACGGAGGTGATTGAGCCTGATTTCGTCGAAGTGATACGTTCCTGCAGAACGCCCATCTCTTCGGCTAGCGTCGGCTGATAACCTACCGCAGACGGCATACGGCCAAGCAGTGCAGATACTTCTGTACCGGCCAGGGTGTAACGGTAAATGTTATCGACGAACAGTAGAACGTCGCGGCCTTCATCACGGAATTTTTCAGCGATGGTCAGACCGGTCAGCGCAACGCGCAGACGGTTACCGGGCGGCTCGTTCATCTGGCCGTAAACCAGCGATACCTTATCGATAACGTTGGATTCGGTCATTTCGTGATAGAAGTCGTTACCCTCACGCGTACGCTCACCCACACCGGCGAATACAGAGTAGCCGCTGTGCTCGGTGGCGATGTTGCGGATAAGCTCCATCATGTTAACGGTTTTACCAACACCCGCACCGCCGAACAAGCCAACCTTGCCACCCTTGGCAAACGGGCAGACCAGGTCGATAACCTTGATGCCGGTTTCCAGCAGCTCGTTAGAGGCTGCCTGGTCGGCATAGCTGGGTGCTTTACGGTGGATCGGCATACGCTCTTGCTCACCGATCTCACCCGCTTCATCAATCGGCTCGCCGAGTACGTTCATGATACGACCCAGCGTTTCCTTACCTACCGGTACGGAAATCGCGGCACCTGTGTTGGCTACGTCCAAGCCACGCTTTAAGCCCTCAGTGGAGCCCATGGCAATGGTGCGTACCACGCCGTCGCCCAACTGCTGCTGGACTTCGAGGACAGTCTCTTTTTCAGAGACTTTCAGCGCGTCGTAGACCTTGGGCACAGAGTCCCGCGGAAACTCTACGTCAATCACCGCGCCGATGATTTGTACGATACGTCCGCTCATCTTGGTTCCTCTCAAAAACCTGCAAATGAAACCTGTCTGCCGGGAGCCGCTTTATTGGGCAGCTCCCTAGGCGTTATACGGCTGAAGCGCCGCCGACGATCTCAGAAATTTCCTGGGTGATGGCAGCCTGACGGGCCTTGTTGTAAACCATCTCCAGATCGTCGATCAGGTTGCCCGCGTTATCAGTGGCACTCTTCATAGCGATCATTCGGGCGGCCTGTTCGCACGCACCGTTTTCGACTACCGCCTGATACACCTGCGATTCGATGAATCGAACCAACAGGCTGTCTAGCAACGCCTTGGCATCCGGTTCATACAGGTAGTCCCAGCTTCCGGGACGGGCGTTTTCTTCGTCATGTTTAGCGTCTGCGCCCATATCAGGCGACAGCGGAAGAAGCTGACGTACAACCGGGCGTTGCGTCATGGTATTAACAAATTCGTTATACACCACGTACAAGCGGTCAAGACGTCCTTCATCGTACGCTTCGAGCATGACCTTGATACTACCGATCAGACCCTCGACCGTAGGTGCTTCACCTAATCCGCTCTTGGCCGCAATCAGGTTGCCGCCATAGTTACGGAAGAAAGCACTGCCTTTCGCGCCAAGGGCACAGAAGTCCAGCTCAGCGCCTTCCTGGCTCCAGACACGGGCATCTTTCACCACGGCCTTGAACAGGTTGACGTTTAAGCCGCCGCACAAACCGCGGTCAGTAGACACCACAATGTAGCCTACGCGATTCACCTCGTTACGCTCGATCATGTAATCGTGGCGATATTCGGGGTTAGCGTCAGCAATGTGGCCTACGACGTTGCGAATCTGCTTGGCATACGGCTGGCCAGCCTTCATCAGATCTTGTGCTTTACGCATTTTCGATGCAGCCACCATTTCCATGGCACTGGTGATCTTCTGCGTATTTTTGATGCTCCCGATCTGGGTGCGTATCTCTTTTGCAGCTGCCATAGCGATCTACCTTTCGTTCGTGACTCTCAGAAAGTAGGCAAGCCCGCCCACAGGCGGGCCGGACATTACCAGCTCTGAGTCGCCTTGAACTTCTCGAGACCCGACTTCAAGCCATCTTGAATCTCGCCGTTGTAGTCGCCGGTCTGGTTGATTTTGTCGAGCAGGTCGCCGTGCTCAGACTTCATGTAATCGTGCAGGGCACGTTCGAAGTCCAACACTTTATCGACGCTCACATCATCCATGTGACCTTCGTTAGCGGCGTAGAGAGACAGCGCCATTTCTGCAACCGACATCGGCGAATACTGTTTCTGCTTCATCAGTTCGGTGACGCGCTGACCGTGCTCAAGCTGTTTACGGGTCGCTTCGTCAAGGTCAGAAGCAAACTGCGAGAACGCAGCCAGTTCACGGTACTGAGCCAAGGCCAGACGAACACCACCACCTAACTTTTTGATGATCTTGGTCTGGGCAGCACCGCCCACGCGCGATACGGACAAACCTGCGTTAATCGACGGACGAATACCGGAGTTAAACAGGCTGGTTTCCAGGAATATCTGACCGTCGGTGATCGAGATCACGTTGGTCGGAACGAACGCAGAAACGTCGCCACCTTGGGTTTCGATGATCGGCAGCGCGGTCAAGGAACCGGTTTTGCCCTTCACTTCACCGTTGGTGAACTTCTCAACGTAGTCGACGTTGACACGTGCCGCACGCTCAAGCAGACGCGAGTGGAGATAGAACACGTCACCGGGATAGGCTTCACGGCCTGGCGGACGACGCAGCAGCAGGGATACTTGACGGTATGCCACTGCCTGCTTGGAAAGATCGTCATACACGATCATCGCGTCTTCGCCACGGTCACGGAAGTACTCACCCATGGTGCAACCGGAATACGCGGAGAGAAACTGCATCGGAGCCGGATCGGCAGCGCCCGCAGCAACGACGATGGTGTGTTCCATCGCGCCATGCTCTTCGAGCTTGCGCACAACGTTGGCAATGGTCGACTGTTTCTGACCAATGGCAACGTAGACACAGGTAACGCCTTTGCCTTTCTGGTTGATGATCGCATCAATGGCAATGGCAGTTTTACCGATCTGACGGTCGCCGATAATCAGCTCACGCTGGCCACGACCGATCGGCACCATGGCGTCGATGGATTTCAAGCCGGTTTGAATCGGCTCATCAACCGACTGACGGGTAATAACGCCAGGCGCTACTTTTTCTACCGCGTCGGTCATTTTAGCGTTGATATCGCCTTTGCCGTCGATGGGGTTACCCAACGCATCAACAACACGGCCAATCAGCTCAGGGCCAACCGGTACTTCAAGAATACGACCGGTGCATTTCGCGGTCATGCCTTCTTCAAGCAGCAGGTAGTCGCCCAGGACAACAGCACCTACGGAGTCACGCTCCAGGTTAAGTACCATGCCAAAAACGCTGTTAGGAAATTCAATCATTTCACCAAACATGGCGTCTTCGAGGCCGTGAATTTTCACGATACCGTCGGAAACACCTACGATGGTGCCCTGATTACGAGCTTCAGATGCGACGTCAAGCTTCTCAATTCGCTGCTTGATGATGTCGCTGATCTCGGAAGGATTCAATTGCTGCATGCCATGTCCCTCAGACTCAAGCGGTTAGCGCTTCGGAAAGGCGGTTCAGTCGACCACGTACCGACCCGTCAATGACGGTATCGCCAGCACGCAGGATGACACCACCGATGAGCGACTTATCTACCTGAGTAGTAATGGAGATTTCGCGATTCAGACGTTTCTTGAGCGCGTTAGATAGCTTGGTCTTTTGTGCGGCTGTCAGTTTATACGCTGACGTTACCATTACCTCTATACGCTGCTCATGTTCAGCGCGCAGGCGCTCAAACTGTTCAGCGATAAAAGGCAGAACCATTAAACGGTCCTGGTCAGCCACAGCCTCCAAAAAGCGAGACAGTGCATCGCCCTGCGGTTCTGGAAGCATCTCAACCAGAAGGGCAACTTTCTTTGCATTCTCGATTTTGGGGCTACCCAGCAGACGTCGAGCGTCGCTATCGGCCACAACAGTGCCCAAAAAACCCAGCGCCTGTGACCAGCTATCAAGCACATCATTATCACGCGCGTGTTCAAACGCCGCCTTAGCGTAAGGACGAGCGACGGTAAGTAGTTCCGCCATAATTCACCTCCTTACAGTTCGGCAGCCAGCTTATCAAGCAGCTCACGATGCGCATTTTCATCGACAGAAGCTTCCAAAACACGCTCAGCGCCGATGATGGCCAGATGAGACACCTGGGCACGTAACTCTTCTTTCGCGCGATTTACTTCAAGTTCGATTTCAGAACGTGCGCCCGCTATGAGACGTTCACCTTCCGCGCGGGCCTGCTCGCGGGCTTCTTCAATCATTTGAGTAGAGCGCTTGTTGGCCTGCTCAATGATTTGAGAAGCTTGTTCCTTGCTCTCACGCAGCGTCTGTTCTGCCCGCTCTTGTGCTAGCTCAAGATCACGGGTAGCACGGCTGGCTGCATCCAAGCCATCAGCAATTTTTTTCTGACGCTCGTTAAGCGCGTTGCTGATCGGAGGCCACACGTACTTTATGCAAAACCAGACAAAGATCGCGAAGGCGATCGTCTGCCCGATAAGCGTCATGTTGATATTCACAGGGATGTACCTCTGACAAGTTCGTGGCGACCGGAGTGAAACAAAACCGAGCGTTTGATCGCCCGGTTAAGCTGCATTAACCGGCAACAACGAAGATCAGGTACATCGCAATACCAACACCGATCATCGGCACAGCATCCAACAGACCTGCCATCAGGAAGGTTTTGGTTTGCAGCTGGTCGCCCAGTTCCGGCTGACGCGCGGTGGATTCAATCAGTTTGCCGCCCAAAATGGCAAAGCCGATGCCAGTACCCAAGGCGCCCATACCGATCATGATAGAGGCAGCAATGTAGATAAGTTCCATGGTAGTGCTCCTGGTTTTTCAAGGTTAAGGTTAAGGGTTGATGTTAAAGGTTTATTTCTTGCTATCAGTAAGCCGCTTAGTGATGTTCGTGTGCTGAACTCAGGTACACGATCGTCAGTACGGTAAAAATGAACGCTTGCAGCGTAACAATCAGAATATGGAAAATCGCCCACGGTACATCCAGCACCCAGATTGCCCAGAATGGCAGCATCGCGATGAGGATAAAAATAACTTCACCCGCAAACATGTTTCCAAACAGACGCATCGCCAGGCTAAACGGCTTAACCAGCAACGCAACGATTTCCAGTAACAGGTTAAAAGGAATCAGCGCCCAATGATTAAACGGTGTCAGTGAGAGCTCTTTAGCGAAGCCACCGATACCTTTTACTTTGATGCTGTAATAAAGAATCAGACCGAAAACACCCAATGCCAAACCCAGCGTAGCGTTTACATCGGTTGTCGGTACAATTTTCATGTAATCCACACCGAGCTTGCTAAACAGCACGGGAAAGTAGTCGACCGGAATAATTTTTAGCGTGTTCATGAATAAAATCCACACGAACAGCGTCAACGCCAGTGGAGCAATCAACGGGTTATGTCCTTTGAATGCGCCTCGAACCATGCTTTCTATAAACTCGAATACCATCTCAACGGCATTTTGCAGGCCGCCTGGCACACCGGTTGTAGCCATTTTTCCGGCTTTGCGAAACAGCCAGATGAACAGTACCCCCATAGCGATTGACCAGCCCATGGTATCCAAATGGATCGCCCAGAAGCCCATTTCGCTCGCTTCTTGAGCTGAATGCGCCAGCGACCAACCATTCACCGGGTGATGCCCAAAGGTCAGGTTCTGCAAGTGGTGCTGGATATAATAAGTCGTCGAGACTTCGTTTCCTGCGGCCATAGAGATATCACCTCAATAAAGTGTGCGATGTCTGCGCATAAACAACGGCGTTAGCCCATGCATCAGAACAATCGCCACATAAGCACTAAAAAAGAAAGCGGGGTTTGAGGGGGGCACTACTACGAACACTGCGCTAAACAGTGCCACCGTCAAACCAAACTTGCCTCCTTCGGCACGAAACAAATGAACAGCGCTGCGCGATGTTCGCTTACTGTGCAATATGCCCATTCGCTGTATAAAAAAAGCATGGGGTAGCAAGGCCACCAGCGCACCTGTTACCACGGAGAAAACGCCCGGCATGCGCGCTATAGGGTAGACCATCAACATGCCGACTACCGTCACGATTAGCTGTGCGGTAAAAAGCCGGATGACATACGCCTTCCTGCGCTGGGTTTCAATACGTTCTACCATTGCCCAGCACCCTGCCAGCGAATGGTTGCTTAGGCTGTTGATAAGCAACCTGCACAAATCTTGCGCGATTATAGGGAAGCGCTATCACACCTTCAACCGAAGTTGCTCGTATTTAACGTATTTAGGGGGCAACTTGTGACCAAAGGGTGAAAATCAGCTGCTTTTTAACGTTTTCTTAATAAGCCTGCTATTTAATTAATAAGCAGCCTATTTAATATGCGCCAGTATTCCGTCGAGTTCATCAAGGCTTGTATAACGGATGGTCACTTTGCCTTTCCCCCGATTACCATGGTCAATTGAAACGGGTGCGCCAAGCAGTTCCCCTAGCTGTGTTTCTAGACGCGAGACATCCGCCGTTTTATTTGGCCGGCTTGGCGTTTTTTCAACGCTTTGGCTGGCCTGTACCTTTTTAACCAATGCTTCGGTGGACCGCACGGTGAGATCGTTATTTACCACTTCATGAGCCACTTGGCGCTGCTGAACGCTGTTAAGTGATAGCAACGCACGTGCATGGCCCATATCCAGGTCACCTCGCTCTAGAAGCGTTTGGACTTCTGGATCCAGCGCCAGCAAGCGCAGTAAGTTGGCGACCTGAGTGCGGGATTTACCGACCGCGTCAGCAATCTGCTGCTGGGTTAATTCAAACTCATCACCCAACCGTTTAAGCGCTATCGCTTCTTCGATGGCATTGAGGTTTTCACGCTGAATATTTTCAATCAGCGCCAGTGCCAAGGCAACTTCGTCACTTACCTCACGAATAACCGCGGGGATAACGTCGAGCTCGGCCAGCTGCGCTGCACGCCAGCGCCGCTCACCAGCAATAATTTCATAGCGATCTTCGCCAATAGGACGCACCACAATAGGCTGCATAACGCCCTGGGCACGTATAGAATCGGCAAGCTCTTCAAGCGCTTCTGGCTGGATATCACGCCGCGGCTGATACTTGCCACGGGTTAATTGGCCAAGCGGAAGGCGCTCCAAACGCTCAGGAGCCACATCCGAGGCCACCACCACGGATGACACCTCATCATGGGCTTCCGACGTAGAGCTACCGGTAAGTTCCAGGCTGTCACGGCGACGAGCGCCCGCACCAATTAGGGCATCCAGGCCACGTCCTAGCGCGCGTTTACGCGTCATTCGCTTTCCCTCGTACTAATCAATACGTTATAGCGATAACCGACGAATCATCTCTTTTGCCAGTACGCGGTACGCCTGGCTGCCGCGTGAGAAGCGGGCATATTGCGTCACGGGTATTCCGTGGCTTGGCGCTTCAGCCACTTTGACGTTGCGCGGGATCGTCGTCTTGATCAGCGCATCGCCAAAGAAGTCTCGCAGCTGCTTGTCCACTTCCCGCGTTAGGCTGGTGCGCTTGTCGTACATGGTGCGCAGAATACCCGCAATCGCCAAATCAGGATTAACGCTTTGCTTGATCTGTTCAACGGTATCCAGCAACGCTGACAGTCCTTCCAGCGCGTAAAACTCGCACTGCAGCGGAATAAGCACGCTATCCGCTGCGGTCAGCGCATTAACGGTCAGCATGTTGAGCGAAGGTGGGCAGTCAATCAGCACCACATCGTACTTCCCAGCAACCGAGCCAAGCGCCGTAGTCAGGCAGCTTTCGCGCTTATCAAGATCCAGCAACTCGACTTCCGCAGCGGTCAAGTCACCGTTACCCGGCAGAACATCATATTTGACCGGCAGATCGCGCACGATGGTATCGGTGGCTGTTGCATCGCCGAGCAGTACATCCAGAACGCTTTTATCGAGTTCGTGTTTATCAATACCACTGCCCATGCTGGCGTGCCCTTGAGGATCAAGGTCCACCAACAGCACTCGACGATCAAGAGCAGCAAGGCTGGCCGCCAGGTTAACGGCTGAGGTGGTCTTGCCCACGCCGCCTTTTTGATTGGTCAGGGCAATGATCTGGCTCACTTACTCAACTCCTTCCTGGGGTTCAGAATCAACGTTCAGAATCAACAGCTGCCGCTCGGCTGTATCGAAGGGCACGTTTAGCAGGTGACGTGTTTGCAGTCGGATGCCGCTGGGCAGTTCACGCAACTCATCATCAGCACCTGGGCCTTTCATGGCCAACCACTGTCCGTTCGCTGTGGGTAGTTCACGGGTCAGGGTGACAAAGTCCACCAGGCTTGCGAACGCGCGTGAAATTACCTGATCAAACGGCTGGTCACTAAACGTCTCCACCCGCGCCTGGCTTGCAACCACGTTTTTTAGCCCAAGCTCCATGATAGCCTGACGCTGAAAACGGACTTTTTTACCATTACTATCCAACAGCGTAACGGACAGCGCCGGATCAAGGATGGCCAGCACGATACCAGGAAGGCCTGGCCCCGCCCCCACATCCAGCAATCTGGGGCCATGCACATAAGGCGCGACAGCCGCACTATCCAGTACGTGACGTGCCACCATATCATCAATATCGCGAACAGCCGTGAGGTTATAAGCCTTGTTCCACTTGTGCAATAGGGCGACAAACCCAAGCAGCTGTTCACGCTGGCTTGCCGTTACCTTTAAGCCGAGCTGCGCTAACCCATTATCGAGTCGAGCAGCGACGCTCGCAGGCAGGCTGCTTACCAACACTGTTAATCCGCTCATCCGTTAGCCACCTCGGGTGAGGCGATCAGACGACGCTTTTTAAGATGCACCAGCAAAATAGACACTGCGGCCGGTGTTACGCCTGAAATACGCGCCGCCTGGGCCAGCGTTTCAGGCCGCACGTCGGTCAGCTTCTGACGAATCTCATTGGAGAGCCCTTCCACCCGCTGGTAATCCAGGTCGGCGGGAAGTGGCATTGCTTCATGGCGCTTAAGCTTATCAATTTCATACTGTTGACGTTCGATATAGCCTTCGTACTTCGCCTGTATCTGTACCTGTTCGGCAACGGCTTCGTCATTGATAACGCCGCTTTCCAGACCCGGCAGTTCAGCAAGGTCCGCATAATTTAGCTCTGGGCGCTTGAGAAGATCGCTCAAACGATACTCGCGGGAGAGCGGTTTGCCGGTTTTTTCAGCAATTTTTGCAGCAGCCGGGCTGCTTGGCTGAATCCAAACACTGGCTAAACGCGCGGTCTCCAGCGCAATGGCTTCGCGCTTTTTACTAAATGCCGTCCAGCGCTGGTCATTCACCAAGCCTAACTCACGGCCTTTTTCAGTCAACCTCAGGTCGGCGTTATCTTCACGCAGCAATAATCGGTATTCCGCCCTGGAAGTAAACATACGGTAAGGCTCTTTGGTGCCCATCGTGATCAGGTCGTCCACCAGCACGCCAAGATAGGCCTCGTCACGACGTGGGTACCAGGCATCCTGCTGCATGGCACGCCGCGCGGCGTTGAGCCCGGCCAGCAGGCCTTGAGCGCCGGCTTCCTCATAACCTGTCGTGCCGTTGATCTGCCCGGCAAAAAACAGGTTGTGGATAAATTTGGTTTCCAGTGAGTGTTTTAAATCCCGCGGATTAAAGAAATCGTACTCAATGGCATAACCTGGCCGCGTGATATGCGCGTTCTCCAGCCCTTTAATCGAGCGCACTACCTGCAGTTGCACATCAAAGGGCAGCGAGGTCGAGATACCGTTGGGATACAGCTCATGGGTATCCAGGCCTTCCGGTTCAATAAAGACCTGATGGCTCGATTTATCGGCAAAGCGATGAACCTTGTCTTCAATTGATGGGCAGTAGCGCGGACCCACGCCTTCGATCACGCCGGAGTACATCGGTGAGCGATCAAGATTCGCCAGAATCAGCTCATGCGTGCGCTCATTGGTGTGCGCAATATGACAGCTGACTTGCTGAGGGTGCATATCCCGCGAACCAAGGTAGGACATGACCGGTGTTGGCGTATCGCCAGGCTGTTCTTCAAGCTGGGAGAAATCCACGCTTTTGGCATCAATGCGCGGTGGCGTGCCGGTTTTGAGCCGGTCAACCCGAAACGGCAAGGCACGCAGACGCTCAGCCAAGGCATTCGAGGGTGGATCACCAGCTCGACCGCCGCGACTTTGATCCAAGCCGATGTGTATAACACCACCTAAAAACGTACCCGTCGACAGCACAACGGACTCGGCATAAAAACGAATACCGGTCTCCGTCACGACGCCACGAACCGTATCGTTATCCACAATCAGATCACCAGCTGCCTGCTGGAAAATCGTTAAATTTGGCTGGTTTTCCAGCATGCCGCGGATCGCTGCTTTGTAGCGAACGCGGTCTGCTTGAGCACGTGTGGCACGTACTGCCGGCCCTTTTCGAGCGTTTAACACCCGGAACTGAATGCCGCCTAAATCCGTGGCAAGCCCCATCGCCCCGCCTAGCGCATCGATCTCTTTCACCAGATGGCTTTTGCCAATGCCGCCAATGGCAGGGTTACACGACATCTGACCCAAGGTCTCGATGTTGTGTGTGAGCAGTAGGGTCTGACAGCCCATACGAGCAGAGGCCAGTGCGGCTTCAGTTCCCGCATGGCCACCGCCGATGACAATCACGTCAAAGCGGTCGGGGTAATTCAAGAGACACCTCGTCTTGCGCCAATTGGCACGAATGATGTGGCCGTTTCGTCAGTTTCAGACGTGTCGGCGTAGTTAAACAAGCCCGCCAGTATAAACCCCCTGTGGGTAACCGTCAGGTTTTTCCACATCTCACACGCCCAGTCACTATTTATTAATAACAATATATAAATAAATAAGAGAAGTTCTGTTAATGCTGTAATTATTAGTGTGGACAGTTTCTGTGCATAACCCAATTATATTTATAAAATTCAACTTGTTAAAATGTTGGTATTTGCGTGGTTAAGCAGCGTATTACCTGAGTAGAAACGGTGCAGGCCCTGTGGATGGAAGTGCTACTTACCCACAGCACCACAAAACCACGTCTTATCCACCTGCTCATACCGACGTTGTTACCGCACCTGTGAACACACCAAAAAAGCAGTGTCTGGCAACCCTTAAAGGCGCTCACTATGGGTGCTGTGGCATGTTGTAGAGTTATAGAATAAAAAAATTATCCACAGGGGAAAAAAATGGCCTGTCGCAAGGACAGGCCATAAAAAACGCTTTTAAGCGGGTAATTTTGCAGGTATTCGTGCTTAAGGTGAGTGCTAAAGATTAGTGTTTAAGCACCCGGGCAAGAAACGATTGAGTGCGTTCATGCTGAGGCGAATCGAAGAGCTGTTGTGGCGCTCCTTGCTCGGCAATGACACCTTTATGGATAAAGATAGCGCGATCGGCTACTTCACGGGCAAACCCCATTTCATGCGTGACGATCACCATGGTCATGCCCTCTTTAGCCAGCTCACGCATGGCGTCCAGCACTTCACCAATCATTTCGGGATCAAGCGCCGAGGTAGGCTCGTCAAACAGCATAAGCCGAGGCTCCATGGCCAAGGCACGGGCAAGGGCAACACGCTGCTGCTGACCTCCTGAGAGCTGACTGGGGTACTTATCGGCCTGGTCGGCAATACCGACCCTATCCAGCAGGCGTTTTGCGGTTGCCACTGCGTCGTCGCGGTTCCAGCCACGTACCTTCATGGGCGCCAGCGTGATGTTATCGATCACGCTAAGGTGGGGAAATAGATTGAACTGCTGAAACACCATACCGACTTCTGTACGGATGGTTTGTAGTGCCTTACTGCTCTTGCCGTTAGGCGTTAGCGTATTGCCATCTACTTCCAGCATGCCCGACTGAAACTCTTCCAGCCCATTGATGCAGCGAATCAGCGTGGATTTACCGGACCCGCTTGCGCCAATAATGACGACGACTTCACCGGGGATAATGTCAAGGTCGATATCATTGAGTACGTGCAGGCTGCCAAAATGTTTATTCAGCTTTTGCATACGCACAATGGAGGGCGTTGTGGGTGACACGATATCGGTCATTGTACGTTTCCTTATCAGCCTGCGATGCCTCTGCGCTCCAGCAGGCGCAGAAGAATGGAGAGGGTCCAGGTAATCGCCAGATACATCACCGCAACCATAAAGTAGACCTCCAGGGCGGTGAAGGTTGTCGCGATATAGATTTGCCCCTGGCGTACCAGTTCGCTGACCCCAATGACTGAAAATAGTGAGGTATCTTTAATGCTGATAATGGCCTGATTGCCAAGCGGAGGAATCATACGACGCAACGCCTGGGGCCAAATCACATAGCGAAATGCCTGAGCGCGCGAAAGCCCTAACGAGAGGGATGCTTCACGCTGGCCACGCTCAATGGATTGCACGCCGCCACGCACAATTTCAGAAATATACGCACCCGAGTTAACCGCAATAGCGGCAATGCCTGCGACCAGCGCATTGATAGGACTGCCCAGTAGCTGGGGCAGGCCGTAGAAGATAAACAGCACCTGCACGAGGATAGGCGTACCGCGGAATACTTCTATGTAGCAAAGGGCAACCCAGCGTAGCCAGCGGATCGGACTAATACGCAGCAGGCCAAAGAAAATACCGATGAAAAAGCCGATCGCCAGACCGCCAAATGAGATTAGCAGCGTCCAGGGGATGCCAGGCAGCAGGTAAGGGATCGACGCAAACGCGGCTGCCCAATCAAATTGAAAATCGAAATCCACGCCTTATCTCCAAAAAAACACGCGACGTATAACGTCACAGGGCCGGGAGGGTAGCCGCCCGGCCCTGTGATAAATTAGCTGTTAACTCTATAGCGCCGCTGGGTTACTCGCTGGTGGCTTCACCGAACCATTTTTTGTAGATTTCGTCGTAAGTGCCGTCTTCACGCATGGCGGCCAGGGCTTCATTGGTGGGTTCTACCCATTCGCTGCCCTTATGGAACACAATGCCATACTGCTGGCCTTCATAAAGCGGTCCCACCACTTTGGTACGTCCTTCGCCGCGGGTTTGGGAGAAGTAAGCAACATTAGGGGCGTCATACAGCACGGCGTCTACGTTGCGGCCCAGCAGAGCCATGTACATGTCGGCGGTGCCTGGATAGGGCGTGATGTCAGCGCCTTCACCCAGCTCTTGCTGGAGGAAGTCGTAGCTTGTCGAGCCGATCTTGGTACCGATGGTCAGGCCCTGGAGGTCTTCCAATGAAGAGATGTCTTCGTTGTTGGCACGAACGATAATCTGTAGACCGGAATCGTAGTAGGGGTCAGAGAAGTCAACGACCTGCGCACGCTCTTCGGTGATGGTCGTGCCTGCGATGGCAATTTCCTGACTGCCGGTTTGCACGGCGGGAATAATGCCCGAAAATTCCATGGTGGTGAGATTGACCTCAAAACCGGCACGCTCGGCAACGGCATTGATAATATCCATATCGAAACCGATCATCTCGCCGGTTTCTGAATCCATCATTTCAAAAGGAACAAAGCTTGGGTCGGTTGCGACATTAACAGAAGGCGTTTGGGCCATGGCGACAGAGGCGCCGCTTAAACCCAGAGCGATGGAGGAAGCGATAGCAGTTGTCGTTAGTATGGTTTTCATTGGTTTCCCCATGTTTTATAGCGCTGAAGCGGTGAAAAGAAGAGACGACGTTCTCTTCACACCGCGTTAGAGCAATTGTTGACCTTTTAACCTTGGCGAGAAACCACCAAGGCGTCAAGTCATGGGTACCAACGCTTTGCTAGCGTTATAAGCGCCTACACCATAAAAGAGGCGCCGCAGCCGCAGGTGGTGGTGGCATTGGGGTTTTGAATGCGAAAGCGTGCGCCAGCGAGGCCTTCTTCGTAATCCACCGTCGAGCCAACCAGATACTGGTAGGAGAGAGGGTCGACCACCAGGGTCGCCGTGCCAAATTCAATGAGCGTATCGTCTTCGGCGACCGTATCGGCAAAATCGAAGCCGTACTGAAAACCTGAACAGCCACCGCCGGTGACATAGACGCGCAGTTTTAGCGCAGGGTTATTTTCTTCATCCATTAGGGCACGGATACGTTTACGTGCGCTATCGGACAGCATTAAAGGGGTTGGAACAAAAGCTTCTGCACCGCTCATGGGTACCTCCCGCGAGCTTTAAGAACGAATAATCAGCATTGGAAGATGATTATGGATAATTCCCAGCAAAAGGGTCAACTATTGCCGGGATTTTGTACGTGGCTTATGGCATCAAGGCAGGAGCGGTCAAGCCCATGCTCTCCTCGAACCCAAACATCAGATTGAGGTTTTGAATGGCTTGGCCCGAGGCGCCTTTCACCAGGTTATCAATGACCGATAACACGACGACGGTGTTGCTATTTTCCGGACGATGCACGGCCAGACGGCAGGTGTTGATGCCTTTAACGCTGCGCGTTTCAGGATGGCTACCCGCAGGCATCACATCAACAAAGGGTTCGCTTGCATAACGTTTTTCAAACAGCGCCTGAAGGTCATCCACTGAGGTGGTGAGCTGACTATAGAGCGTGGCGTGAATGCCCCGTATCATCGGTGTTAAATGAGGAACGAAGGTCAGCCCCACCGGGTGCGCCTGCATATCACCAAGGCCCTGGCGGATTTCGGGCAAATGACGATGCCCTGAGGCGCCGTAAGCTTTGAAAGATTCACTGGCTTCTGCCAGTAGTGAAGGCACCTTGGCCCCTCGGCCTGCCCCCGTCACACCTGACTTGCAGTCAGCAATCAGCTGTTGAGGATCAACCAGCCCGGCTTCCAGCAGCGGCAGGTAGCCTAGCTGCACAGAGGTTGGATAGCAGCCTGGCACGGCCACCAGGCGCGCCGTTTTGATTTTTTCGCGGTGCATCTCGGGCAGGCCATAGACCGCTTCTTCAAGTAGCGAAGGCGCACCGTGAGGTTGGCCGTACCACTGGCTCCATACCTTGACATCACGCAGGCGGAAGTCAGCCGACAGGTCGATAATGCGGGTGCCTTTGTCCAAAAGCTCGCCAGCCAAAGCGTGGGCAACACCGTGGGGAGTGGCGAAAAATACCGCATCCATATCGCCTAACTGCTTTGCATCGGGTTCACTGAACGTCAATGTGTCGTAGTGGCCGCGCAGATTGGGATACATATCGCATACCTTGACGCCGGCTTCCGAGCGCGAGGTAATGGCTTCAACGCTGACATGGGGGTGATGGGCGAGTAACCGCAGTAGCTCAACGCCGGTATAACCGGTACCGCCGACAATTCCGACCTTAATCACAAACGACTCCTTACACGTTGCACATTCGAGACAGGGTAATAATTAACAGCCTAAACAGATTGGCGCAGGCTGTCGAAGCGTATCGGGCTATGATACACAAGAGAACTACACTACATGCGTAAAGGAAGGTCGTCGTGGCGCGTTTTTCCCGATCAGATTTCACCCTCGAGGGGTTTCGACGCCAGTTGGCCCATGTTGATGCGCTGCCTCAGCTGTGCGTATTGGGGTTAGTGTCGGGGATCATTACGGGGGCGGCGATGGTCGCCTTCCGGCTACTGCTCGAAGCGGGGGCGGTGTTTTATATGCCGGATGGAAACCCGGAAGGATTTGAAGGACTGCCTCCGTGGCTGCGCTCACTGCTGCCTATTATTGCCGTTAGCGTGCTGGGGCTGCTGCTTTATCGGCAAAAAGCCGCTGCCCAAAAGATGGGAGTAGGGCACGTTATTGAGCGCCTCTCTTATCACCAGGGCCGCTTCCCAATGCGAAACTGGCTGAATCAATGGTGGGTGGGGGTGGTGTCGGTTCTTGGTGGGCTCTCTGCTGGGAGGGAAGGCCCGGCTATTCATTTAGGCGCTGCCGCGTCAAGCGGGTTGGGAGTCAAGCTTCGGTTACCCAATAACAGCCTGCGCGTTTTGGTTGCCTGTGGGACGGCGGCGGGGATTTCTGCGTCGTTCAATACACCGGTTGCCGGGGTTATCTTCGCCATGGAAGTCGTCATGATGGAGTATACCCTGATGAGCTTTATGCCGGTGATTTTAGCCTCTACGATGGCGGCGCTCATTGCGCAGATGGTGTATGGCAATGAGCCGGCTTTTCGTATCCCCGAGGTCGTGCTGGGCTCGCTCATGAATTTACCGTGGGTCATCGTACTCGGCTTTGTGGTCGGGCTATTGGCGGGGCTATTTATTCATATTTCACGTAACAAACGCATGCAGGCATGGCCGTTGTGGCTTCGTTTGGCTTGTGTGGGGGTGGCGACCGGGGTGGTGGCATGGTGGTTTCCGCAGGTTCAGGGAATTGGCTACGATAGTGTGGCGGCGGCGCTTAATAATCAATTGGACATTAACGTGTTGCTGGCGCTGATGATTGCCAAGCTTTTGATTACCGCCCTGACCGTATCAGGTAGCGTACCCATCGGGATTATTGGCCCCACGCTGGTGATTGGTGCTGCGACAGGCGTGCTGGGCGGTATTTTGGGTGGCTGGCTATGGCCTGATAAAGCGTCAGACCCAGGCATTTACGCCATGTTAGGCATGGCGGCCATGATGGGGGCGGTGCTGCAAGCGCCGCTTGCGGCGTTAATGGCGCTGTTGGAGCTTACTCATACGCCGCATGTCATGTTGCCGGGTATGTTGGTGGTGGTGGTTGCCTGCCTGACGTCTCGCCAGCTTACCGGCTGCGAAGGATTTTTTATTAGTTCCGTACGTTATGGGCTGCACCCGCTTCAACAGCCGTTAATGCAGGCGCTTTCCCGCGTGTCGGTGCCTGCGGTGATGGAGCGAAGCCTGGTACGTACTGAGCGCAAGGTGACGTTTGAGCAGGCACGTAAACTACTGGAAACCAATCCTGTCTGGCTGATTATTGAGCGTTCAAATGAAGAAAAATCGGTACTGGCGTTAAAAGCGTCGGCGCTGGCGCGGTGGCTTTTGGAGCACGATGAAGCGCTTGATGGCGATGCTCCTCCCGATAATGAATCCGTCGATTTACTGGAAATTCCGGGCCAGCGCCTGGAACTTGCGCCGATTGGCCTACAGGCCACCCTGTCAGAGGCGTTTGTAAAGCTTCAAGACGATGCCTTGGGCGCGCTTTATGTAGTGCACGGTTATCGGCCAAAGCGGCAGCGAATTTCAGGTATCATCACCCGTGGTGCCATTGAACGTTATTATTACTATTCTGACCCCAATACCGACGCTGACCCAAATACCCGTACTGACCCGAAAGCGAATGATTCGCCCGTATAAGGAGAGACAATGTATCTATGGTTGAAGGCCCTGCATTTAATGACCATGGTGACCTGGTTTGCCGCCCTGTTTTATTTGCCGCGGCTGTATGTGTATCACGCCATGGCACGAGATAAAGGCGACGATCAAGCTATCGCCTATTTCAAAACCATGGAGCGTAAGCTTTATCGCGGCATCATGACGCCTTCCATGATACTGGTGCTTATCTTTGGCGGGGCGATGCTGTATCTGGTGCCCGGCTGGTTCAGCCAAGGCTGGATGCACGTTAAACTCACCTTTGTGGTACTGCTGATCGCCTATCATCACGTCTGTCTGATTTATTTAAAACAGTTTGCCCAGGATCGCTGCACGAAAAGCCACACGTTCTTTCGCTGGTTCAACGAAGCGCCGGTGATTGCGCTAGTGGCGATTATTCTACTTGCCGTTGTGAAACCTTTTTGATGCGCCAACCTCTTTCACCGGTTGTTTTAGTACTGGCGGGCCATGACCCGACGGGCGGAGCGGGTTTAGTGGCAGATAGCGAAGCCATTGCCGCCTGTGGCGGTTGGGCAGTGACGATTCCCACCGCGTTAACGGTGCAAAACTGCCATAACGTGAGCCATGTCGTTCCGGCCGACCCCGCGTTGATGCGCCAAATGGCAGAGGCGCTTAGCGGGATGCAGGTTGCTGCGATCAAGCTGGGCCTGTTGGCAGATGAAGCAACGCTAAGAGCAGCCGAGCAGATTATTCGCCGTTTCCCAGGCATCCCGGTTGTGGCCGACCCAGTACTTAAAGCCGGTGGCGGTACTGAGTTATCCACACCCCAATTGCAACGCCTCTATGCGGCTCGCCTGCTACCGCTTGTGGATATCTTAACGCCCAACCGTTATGAGCTTAAGCAGCTCACTCCAGAGATTGACGGCCCCCTGGATGATACGGCGCGCGCCGTCGCACTTTTATCCCAGGGTTGCCAGGCTATTTTAGTAACCGCGACCGATGAGCCTGTTCCAGGTAACGAGCAGCAGGTTGTTAATACACTGCACTCGCCGGATACCACGCGCCAATGGCAGTGGCCACGTCTGCCGGAACGGTTTCACGGTTCAGGCTGCACCTTGGCATCTGCCATTGCGGCACGCCTGGCCGCCGGTGAGCGTTTGCCGACGGCCTGTGAACAGGCCCAGCACTTTACCTGGGAGAGTCTGTCTCATGGGTATCAGCCGCCTAGCGGGCAGTGTTTACCTAATCGCTTGCCACGGCCGGTTCGCTTTTGATTTTATTCGCGCTACGCCATTGATATTGAGGACGCCATGACCACATCTGCTGAACTGTTTGAGCTTGCTAGCCGCCATATTCCAGGTGGCGTAAATTCGCCGGTACGTGCGTTTAAAGGCCTGCACCGTCCGCCGGTATTTATGGAGCGCGCCCAGGGCGCTTATCTGTTTGATGTGGAAGGCAACCGCTACGTGGACTATGTAGGTTCCTGGGGCCCAATGATTACCGGTCATGCGGACCAGGATGTGTTGGCAGCGGTACGTGCTCGTTTGGACAACGGTCTCTCGTTTGGTACCCCGACCGCGGTTGAAACCACCATGGCAGATCTGATCTGCGAAATGATCCCCACCATGGAAATGGTGCGCATGACCAGCTCCGGTACGGAAGCCACCATGTCGGCGATCCGCTTGGCTCGCGGCACCACCGGGCGCGACAAGATCGTTAAGTTTGAAGGTAACTATCACGGCCATTCTGATTCGTTGCTGGTAAAAGCGGGCTCTGGCGCGCTCACCCATGGCGAACCCAGCTCGCCAGGTGTTCCCGCGTCACTTGCCGAGCACACCATTACGCTCTCCTATAACGATATTGAAGGTGTGGAAGAGTGCTTTGCTGAAATCGGCGACCAGATTGCCTGCATTATCGTTGAGCCGGTCGCAGGTAACATGAACTGTATTCCTCCCCAGCCGGGCTTTTTGGAAACATTGCGCCGTGTGTGCAACGAGCATGAAAGCATTCTGATTTTCGATGAAGTCATGACCGGGTTCCGCGTTGCGCTGGGTGGGGCTCAGGCGCATTACGGTATTACTCCTGATTTAACGTGCCTGGGTAAGATTGTTGGTGGCGGTATGCCGGTAGGTGCGTTTGGCGGCAAACGCGAGATTATGCAAAACATCTCCCCCATGGGGCCGATTTATCAAGCAGGTACGCTGTCGGGTAACCCCTTGGCGATGGCGGCAGGTATTGCGTTATTAACCAAGCTCCAGGTCCCCGGCTTTCATGACGCGCTTTCTCAGCGAGTTGAAACACTTTGCAGCGGCCTGAAAGAGCGCGCTAATGCGGCAGGTGTCTCCATGATGACACAGTCAGCGGGTGGCATGTTTGGGCTGTTTTTCACCTCTCAACGCCGTGTGGATAACTTTGCCCAGGCAACCGCGTGTGACCCGGAGGCGTTCCGCCGTTTCTTTGGCGCGATGCTGGATCACGGCGTTTACCTGGCCCCTTCAGCGTTTGAGGCAGGCTTTATGTCGAGTGCTCATACGCCCGAGGATATCCAATTTACGTTGGATGCTGCAGAAAAAGCCTTCTCAATAATGTAGTCAGGCAGCCTGCCTGCCATATTTATGCCGGGAGAAAATATGATGGTCACGGTAAATACCCTTGTTCTGGCAAGCGGCAATGCGGGAAAGCTGAAAGAATTCAATCAACTGCTGGCACCGTTAGGGCTGGATGTACGTCCACAAGCAGATTTTGGGGTACATGATGTTGAAGAAACGGGGCTAACCTTTGTTGAAAATGCCCTGTTAAAAGCGCGTGAGGCGAGCCGGGTTAGCGGCTTACCGGCGCTTGCTGATGACTCCGGCCTTGAGGTCGATGCGCTTTCAGGGGCGCCAGGGATTTACTCCGCACGCTACGCTGGTGAGCCGAAAAGCGATCAGCGTAACAATGAAAAACTGCTGGCCGCGCTTAGTGACTGTGCAGAAGGTCAGCGCACCGGTCGCTACTGGTGCGTGCTGGTCTATTTGCGCCATCCTGCTGATCCGGTACCGGTTATTGTTCAGCACAGCTGGGAAGGGGAGTTACTTGCTCATCCACGTGGAGAGGGTGGCTTTGGCTATGACCCGCTGTTCTGGCTACCCGACCAGGGAATGAGCGTGGCGGAATTACCCAGTGAATTAAAAAATCGGCTAAGCCACCGTGGGCGGGCGCTTCAAGGGTTGGTTGATATACTTAAGGTGGCACATGGCTAAGCCATTACCTCCGTTATCGCTCTATATTCATACGCCCTGGTGCGTACGCAAGTGCCCTTATTGTGACTTTAACTCTCATGAACCTGACGGTGAGTTACCCGAAGCGACTTACTTAAAGGCACTACTTCATGATCTGGATGGCGATCTGGCGTTAGCCGCTGGGCGTCAGATTCAGACCATCTTTATTGGTGGCGGTACGCCAAGCCTGATGTCGCCCGCATTCTTTGAACGGCTGTTTAATGGAATACGCCGACGTTTGCCCTTTGCACCCAACATGGAAATCACCATGGAGGCGAATCCTGGCACTACCGAGCAGGCACGGTTTATTGGCTACCGCGAAGCGGGCATCAATCGTCTTTCATTAGGTATCCAAAGTTTTCAGCCCGCTCAGTTGAAGGCTTTGGGACGTATTCACGGCGGTGAAGAGGCGATTACCGCAGTGGGCCAGGCGCGTGCAGCGGGATTTGATAATATAAATATCGACCTGATGCATGGCTTGCCTGGCCAGACGCCCTCCTTGGCGCTTCAAGATATTGATCAGGCGCTTGCCCTGTCACCGGATCATCTCTCCTGGTATCAGCTAACCCTTGAGCCCAATACCGCGTTTCATTCTCAGCCACCTGTTCTGCCTGAAGAGGAGGCGCTTTGGGATATTCAGGAGCTTGGTCATCAGCGATTGGAGCAGGCAGGCTTTGAACGCTACGAAATTTCAGCCTATGCAAAACCTGGAAAGCAGAGCCGGCATAATCTCAACTATTGGCAGTTTGGCGACTATCTGGGCATTGGCGCAGGAGCGCACGGCAAGCTGACGACGATTGATCCGCAAGGGCAGTGGCATATTGAGCGGCGCTGGAAAACGCGCCAGCCGGATGCTTACTTACGACGTGATAATGACCCACGCGGTTTCCTGGCGGGCAAGCAGCCTATCGTGGCGGACGAGTTGCCACTTGAGTTTTCCATGAATGCGCTTCGCTTAACCGAAGGCGTTGCCATGCATACGTGGTCGGCGCATACCGGCCAGCCCCAGGAAACACTGCTGGCACGTTTACACACGGCCTCCAAAAAAGGACTTTTGATGGAAATGCCCGAAAAGCTGCGTGCATCGCCTCAAGGTCTATTATTCTTGAATGAGTTGCTGGCCTTTATCAGCGACGAATAATTCAAGCGCAAAAATATACAAGGAGTGAGTGATGCGTATTTCTCGACTACTGACCCCGTTGGCCGCTGCAATTCTAGTGGCAGGTTGTGCCACCTCTGACCCTTATGGTGGCCAGACACAACGTTCGTCGACCGGCATGGGAACAGGGATTGGTGCGGCGGTAGGCGCTGCTGCGGGTGCGCTTTCGGGTAGCGGAAGTACCAGCCGTCGTGATCGTGCCCTGATTGGCGCAGCCGTAGGTGCTGCTGCGGGTGCCGGTATTGGTGCTTACATGGACCGCCAGGAACAGCAGCTTCGCCAGAACCTGCAAGGTTCACGCATTGAAATCGACCGTCGCGGCGATGATATCGTACTGAATATGCCCAGTAGCGTAACGTTCGGGTTTGACTCCTCGGATCTCACCGGCGATGCGCGTAGCGCGCTCAATGAAGTGGCTAATGTGCTCAAGCAATACACCGATACGCGGGTTAATATTGCCGGCTTCACCGATAGCACCGGGGATGCCAGCTACAACCAGCGTCTCTCTGAGCGCCGAGCTCAGTCAGTGGGCAACTACTTAAGCCAAAACGGGGTATCCTCCTCGCGTCTTAACACCATGGGATACGGCGCTAACCAGCCGGTTGCCAGCAACGATACCGAGCAGGGCCGGGCACAAAACCGTCGGGTTGAAATCACCCTGACGCCAATCGGTAACGGCCAGGGCTAAGTAAGACATAACTCCCCCGCGCATTACCGTTTAAAGCCCGCTATGATCCCATAGCGGGCTTTTTTCGTTCACTTATCTGCGAGTTACCATGCTGTCTTATCAACACGCCTATCACGCCGGTAATTTTGCCGATGTACACAAACACTTGACGCTTTACGCCGTCGTTGATTATTTATTACGTAAAAAAACACCCATTACATATATAGATACGCATGCGGGAAGAGGGCTTTACCCACTCGCCACCAAAGAGACGCAGCGGCTTCAGGAGTATCGTGAGGGTATTTGGCCGCTATGGCACGAACGCGAGGTGCTCACCGACCCATTACTCTGTGATTGGTTAAATGCTGTCACCAGCGTTCAGCCCAGTACCAGTGCGTTAACGCACTATCCCGGCTCCCCATGGTGGCTAAGCCAATCATTGCGCGAGCACGATAAGCTGCGCCTTTTTGAGCTTCATCCGGGTGAGCATGAGCACTTGAACACGCAGTCTCTTCCTCCTCAGGCAAAACGTATTTATGGCGATGGTTTAGCGGGTTTAACGGCCATGCTGCCGGTGCCTACCCCGCGGCTTTGCGTATTGATTGACCCTAGTTTTGAGCGTAAAGCGGAGTACCAGGAAGTGGTTGATACGGCGATATACACGCTTGAAAAGGCGCGCCACGCCATACTACTGATTTGGTATCCCCTGCTACCCGCTGGGCATCATCACGCGTTATTGGACGGGTTAAAGGCAAGCGGTATTCGCAAAATATGGCGCAGCGAGCTTTTGCTGCGCGTGCCAGGTGAGCAAACGCACGGTATGTACGGTAGCGGTATGTTGGTTGTTAACCCGCCCTGGGGGCTTGATGAGCGCCTGAAGACCGCAATGGCAGAGGTAACCCGTTGCCTTGGAAGTGAAAGCCGCGTTGAGGCGCAGTGGTGGGTTGAGGAGTAGGGTGGCACAAAAACGTTGAGTGAAAGCCGCCCGCTAGATGATCTCTAGCGTGGTTTTAACACGCTCCACTACCACCACTATTCTAAACCATTTGACGTTAGGATTACGGTGGAACAACAGCGCCGCCCCGCCGATCCATAAAGTGAGCGTATTACTTGCCGATGCAGAATGTAAAGAATATATATAAATCAACATGTTATGGTTGTTAGGGAGTAAATAGGGATCAAAATCCGCTAACCAAAGCCCACATAACGTATTGATTATAAACTGCTATTACTCTACTCGAACTCTCCCCGATCTTCATCTGGAACGATGGTTAGGTCCAAATGAAGCTGATTTGAGCTGTTCAGCCCGGCGATTTTCTTCAGCTCGTCAGGAGTCTCATCACTGAAGGTCGCGAGGTAATAGTACGGATGGCCGTCGTCACTGCTAACCAGGTCATATTCCTCAAAGTACCGCTCTACCTCTTCGAGCGTCCAGTGAACCTCTCCGGCAATAGCGATTAGGAGATCGGTGTTGTCGTCAGGGTGGTTGAGGCCCTGGGGGAGAACTGAAAGTTCCGCAGAGGTGATCCCTTTATCCTTCCAGTTCCTCAGAATGCCTGACCATAAATTAGCTCGTAGGTTTGAGCTGGGCTGGAACCTAGAAGCATTCCAGTGAATGACATCTCGGTCTCCATTTTTCAGATGAAGAACTACCTGTGCCTTCTTGCGAGCTATCAGCTCATTTTTGAACGCTACCTCATCAGGAACAAAGGTTAGGGAGGGTTTGCTTTCGCTGGACTTCGGCCCGCTTTCCTCAACCGAGTCGAGTAGTCGCTCGATCACTCTCTCTGGCGTGTCGAACCCGACAGCCAACCCCTCCAATCTGCGGTACACATCATCTGAAACGCTTATTGTGACTGGCATCTCACTTCCTTCATAGATAAAACCATATATAGAACTATACATGGCTTTTCATATAGATCAAGTTTTCTTCATGAAGAGAGCCGAGCCTTCATTAGCGTCCAACAAACCACCGTTTTGTGAACACCTAGAGAAGGTGTTATTTCGCATGGATTCTTGGTGTGCAATTTGTTAAAATACTCGTATACTTTTCTATGTAAATTAATTGTACATGAATCAACGTATTGGCTATGCCCGCGTTTCAACGGATGATCAGAACCTGCACCTCCAAAGGGATGCTTTGGAGAAAGTGGGTTGCCAGGTCATCTATGAAGACAAAGCCAGTGGGAAGAACACTGAAAGGCCGGAGCTTGAGGCTTGCCTGAAAGCTCTGCGTTCAGGCGACACGTTGGTGGTTTGGAGACTGGATCGTCTGGGACGAAGTTTGGGTGATTTGGTCAAACTCGTGACGACCCTGGAAGAACAGAAAATCGGATTTGAGAGTCTTCAAGAAAAGATCGAAACGACAAGTGCCTCTGGAAAGCTGGTATTTCACGTATTTGCTGCACTTGCCGAATTTGAGAGAAACCTCATCAGCGAGAGAACACGAGCCGGATTGAAGGCTGCGCGGGCGCGTGGCCGACTTGGTGGACGTAAACCAAAGCTGAAACAGAAAGACATTCGAGAGATTAAAGCTCTACTCAAGGATCCAAATATACCCGTCTCTGATATTGCCAAGCGATTTGGAGTCTCAAGAACAACTATTTACAACAGGGTCGGGGTAGTTAAACCTGACTGCGAGGGTACGAAGGCATGAGTGCGTATCACTTTCAGGATATTTTAAGCGAATCGGAAGAGCCCCTTGTCAGTTATGACGCATGTAAAAGCATGGCACGGGGGTATGTCAGCTCCTTCTCCGATGATGAGCATCGTCTGGCTGTAGCTCGATCATATTGTGCCGTTCTGGTGACTTCATATTGGAATGAGGTTAATTCGCGCCACGGCTCTAAGCTTAAAATTTTTCCGGTTCCCCGTGATACATTTCTCGCTGATGTTGCGTCAGACGCTGAAGACGTTGCAATAAGTACAGGGCGAGTAATTGCTCAGTTTCCCGATATTGATGCGGGATTTTTGATTGGCTCAATCTATACAGCGATGTTACCAGTGGCTTTCCGCTCAAAGCTGGGAGCTTACTATACGCCGCCTCCTTTAGTTTCCCGTCTACTTGATTTATCCGAAGATGCTGGGGTTGATTTCAGTAAAGCGTCCATAATAGATCCGGCCTGCGGTGGAGGGGCATTCTTAGCACCTGTAGCAACAAGAATGCTTGAAAAATCGAAAAGCACATCAGCAGAATGGAAGATTCGGCAGATAGGTAAGCGATTGAAAGGGGTAGAGATAGATCCCTTTGCCGCCTGGATGACGCATGTCCTTCTTGAATCGGTACTCATTGATTTGTGCATTAAAGCGCGGAAGAGGTTACCAAAAGATGTAATAACTGTTGGTGACGCACTCGCATATGAGTCATCGACAAAATTTGATTTGGTAATTGGCAATCCTCCATATGGGAAAGTTACGCTTGATGCAACGTTAAGAAACAAGTACGCACGTTCATTGTTCGGTCACGCCAATCTTTATGGCTTGTTTACCGATCTTGCATTGAGAACTGCCAAGGAAGATGGAGTCATCGCCTACCTCACGCCGACATCATTTCTGGGCGGTCAGTATTTCAAGGCGCTACGAGAATTGCTACTTACTGAAGCAGCACCACGAGCTTTTGACTTCATCTCTAACCGAGAAGGGGTATTTGATGATGTGCTCCAAGAAACATTGTTGACAACGTTTAAGAAGGGAGCGCGACGCAGCCCCTCTAAAGTGTCACTTCTCGTTCCACAGGGGCTTAATGAAGCCAAAGTAGAGCACATTGGTAAAGTGGGCATAGTTAAGGGCGATGGGCCTTGGCTAATCCCTAGGGTGTCAAAGGACGCAGCTTTACTTAACCGCATTAAGAAGATGCAAACACGGCTTCCTGACCTTGGATATGTAGTATCCACTGGAAAGTTGGTTTGGAACCGGCATAAAACTCAGCTCAAATCAGAAAAGACAAAAAACTCGTTACCCTTGATATGGGCCGAGTCAGTTACAGCTCAGGGGTTTAAATTCTCAGCAGTGAAACGGAATCATGTTCCCTATATCGAGGTGAAGAACAACCAACAACACCTTATTACACGGGAGTCATGTGTTTTAGTCCAGAGGACCACATCAAAGGAGCAGAACCGCCGGGTTTTGGGCGCAGTTATCCCCCAAGATTTTATCGACCGAAACAACGGTGTTGTAGTTGAGAATCATTTAAATATTGTTTACTCCGACGGTCTGATCAGAGAGGTGACTGTCGAAACGATTAACGCTCTCCTCAACTCAGAGGTCTTCGACCGCATATATCGCTGTATAAGCGGTAGTGTTGCGGTCTCTGCCTATGAGCTGATGTCGGTTCCTCTACCTACGATTGAAGGCTTGACAAAGCTGCAGAAGATCATTTTGGCCGGTTCTGATAGACTCTCCATCGAGAAATGTGTAGCCAAACTGTATGGAGAGAACAAAGTTGAGCTGGCCGAAAGTACCAAAACTGGAGGTAATCGCTGAGCGATTGCCACAGATCTTCCCAGATGGGACAGAAAATCGTAACTACGTTACCCGCGAAATGGCGGCCCGCACGCTTTATGTAATGTTCTATGCAGGAGCGATTGAAGGACAGGAACGCTGGATTCGTCCGAGTCAAGTTACTGACATGTCGGACGAACAGGCAGAGCTGCTGTCGGACGAAGAGCGCAACGCTTGGGTAGAACAGGCCCTCTCCAGCAAGAAGGAAAGGCCAGCTAATACTTGGTACGCTCCAAACTCACGAGAACCCGTCAGGGATGAGACTATACGGTACGGGTTCATAGCCCTAGGGGCGGTTTGGGAGAGAGCTGGTCTGCCAGTTACTACGCCACTTCCAAAGTATGCAATGACTCAAAAATTTGCGTCTCTTTTTGATGAGAGTTTAGTTGGCCAGCAGTTGGAGGATGCGATCCTTGCCTGGCAGAAAGCACACCTCAATCCGGCAGCACTCAGCCGGATAATGTTGTTGGGAGCGAACGCGGCAGCGGCCAACTCCGACACCATCACAGCTACGTTACCCAACGCCGGTGTGGTAACCCTAGAGTCAGGGCCTTCTGGTGTTATTGGAAAGTGCGTTATCGAGGATTTTGCGCCGAAGTTCCTCAAGAACCCCGCTGTTTTATGGTTATCACAATCCGGTGAAAAAGTTGGGATTGATCTCGCCAGTAGATTGAAACTGAAGATCGATCCATCAAAGACACTACCAGATGTCATATTGGTTGATTTGGGGACCAAGACGGATGGTAGCGATATGCTTTTCGTATTCATTGAAATCGTAGCCTCTGATGGCCCAGTGAACTCTGTCCGTAAAAAGAAATTAACTGAGATTGCGGTGGAAGCGGGGTTTAGCCCTGAGCATTTAGCCTTTGTTACTGCCTTCCAGGATCGCTCTGCATCAGCATTCAAGAAAGCTATGTCGGAGTTGGCGTGGGGTACATATGCTTGGTTTTGTTCAGAGCCCGACAATATTATCAGCCTGAAAGACGGAAAATCGCTCAGCTTATCTGAAATTGTCTAGCTTGTATAAAGGGCAATCTACGTGTAATTCCCCTGAAAAATAATCACGGAGATAAGTGGAATTTTGTAACCTGAACGAACAGAAGATTCAACATGCGCAAGTCACGTTTCAACGACAACCAGATCTGGCAGTTTTCACGTAGGCCGAGTCCGGATATTTGCCAGGATTACCACGGATCTACTTATCTCCCCGGTTATAAAAGAGCATTACCAGTCGTCGAAAGATAAGAAAATATAATTGTAAAAAAAATCAGCGACTTTTTGATTGGTTTGATGCACCTTAACGCTGAAAACCAAGGCTTACTTGCCGATGCAGAAACTGCCAAAAATCTCGCCCAGCAAGTCATCGGCGCTAAACTCGCCGGTAATTTCACTCAGCGCTTGCTGCGCGTCGCGAAGGTCTTCGGCCAGCAGTTCTCCAGCGCCGTAGCCATCCAACTGGGCACGGCCGGTATCAAGCGCTGCCATTGCCCGGTCGAGGGCGTCCAGGTGACGCCGACGTGCGGAGAAGCGTCCTTCGGTGGTCGCCGCAAAGCCCATCACGGTTTTCAAATGGTTTTTTAGGTTATCCACACCCGCACCGGTTTTGGCCGAAAGGCGAAGCGTGGGCGTGTCTGTGGATAAATCAATTCCAGCCTGCTCAGCGCTGGTATCGATTTTGTTACGTACCAACGTTAAACGGCTTTGATCGGGAAGGCGGGCAACAAACTCGGGCCAGATCATCATGGGGTCGGTCGCCTCGGTGGTAGAGGCGTCCACCAACAGCAGTACCCGGTCGGCTTTCTCGATTTCTGCCCAGGCGCGGGCGACACCGATTTTTTCAACGGCGTCCGGGGTATCGCGCAAGCCCGCCGTATCAATAATGTGCAGCGGCATGCCATCAATATGGATGTGCTCACGCAGCACATCCCGCGTGGTGCCTGCAATATCAGTCACAATGGCGGTCTCTTGTTCGGTCAACGCATTAAGCAGGCTGGACTTACCCGCATTGGGGCGACCGGCAATGACCACGTTCATGCCTTCGCGTAACAGCGCCCCTTGGCCGGCGGCTTTGCGCACGTCGCTGAGTGCTTGCTGAACACTTTCCAAACGCTGGGCGACATGACCATCCGCCAGGAAGTCGATCTCCTCTTCAGGGAAGTCGATGGCGGCTTCTACATAGACACGCAGCTCGATAAGCCGCTCAACCAGATGGGAGACGCGGGTAGAAAACTCGCCCTGTAGTGAGCGCACGGCATTTTCCGCCGCTGAACGCGAGGTGGCATCAATCAAGTCGGCAATCGCTTCGGCTTGGGCAAGGTCGAGCTTGTCATTGAGAAAGGCCCGTTCGGAGAACTCACCAGGCCGCGCCAACCGCGCGCCCAAGGCCACACAACGCTCAAGCAGCATGTCCATGATAATGGGGCCACCGTGCCCCTGTAGCTCCAGCACATCTTCGCCGGTAAAGGAGTGAGGGCCGTTGAACAGCAGGGCGATGCCTTCGTCAATAATGCTATCAGCGCCCTTAAAGGGGCCGTGATAGGCATGCCGAGGCGCCGGGCAGTGGCCGAGTACGGACTCTGCAATATCGCGACAGGCAGGCCCTGAGACGCGAATAATCCCTACGCCGCCACGCCCAGGCGGTGTCGCCAGAGCAGTAATCGTATCCTGGGTATAAAGTCGTTCAGCCATGGCGCGCCTCATTAATGGATGCGTACATTGTGAATTTGTCGTCTCTAAAACGCCAGACCCCCGCACGAGGGCGGGGGTCTGGGAGCGTGGTTAACAAGGATTACTTGGTTCGCATTCCTTTACCCACACTGGGGTCTTTTTCGATACTACGCGTAATAAAGTACTGTTGCGCGACCGAAATGATGTTGTTGGTTACCCAGTAGATGACCAGACCCGCCGGGAACCACAGGAAGAAGAAGGTGAAGATAATCGGCAGCATCTTCATGATCTTCGCCTGCATGGGGTCCGGAGGTGTCGGGTTCAGCAGCTGCTGAACATACATGGATATACCCATCAGTATTGGCAGGATGAAGTAAGGATCCTTCACCGATAGATCGTGAATCCAGAAGATAAACGGCGCATGGCGCAGCTCTACCGACTCCAGCAACATCCAGTAAAGCGCGATAAACACCGGCATCTGTATGACGATGGGTAAGCAGCCACCTAAAGGATTGATCTTCTCCTTTTGGTAGAATTTCATCATCTCTTGAGACATTTTCTGACGATCATCGCCATAGGTCTCTTTAAGACGCTGCATTTCCGGGCCCAGTTTCCGCATGCGTGCCATTGACTTATAAGCCTTGGCAGACAGCGGGAAGAGCACCAGCTTAACCACAACCGTCAGCAGAACAATTGACCAGCCCCAGTTGCCCACGATGTCGTGGATCTTATCCAGCAACCAGAACAGTGGGTTGGCAATAAACCACAACCAGCCATAGTCAACGGTCAGGCGCAGATTGGGTGCCACTTGCTCAAGGTGATCCTGAACCTTGGGGCCCATGTAGAGCGTGGCGCCCAGTGTCGCTTCACCTTCCGCCGCAATGTTGCTGGTGGGGCCTGCAAACGCCACCACGTTACGGTCACTTGAGTCAGTGGTAACGTAGTAAAGGTTTTGCTGATCTTGGGGCGGTGCCCAGGCAGAAACGAAGTAGTGCTGGATAAGCGCAATCCAGCCGCCCTGGGCTTCACGATTTTCAAAGTTACGGTTTTGAATGTCTTCAAAATCGATCTTTTCATAACGTTCGTCTGGCGTTGAGTACGCTGCCCCAATATAGGACTTCATACCCATGGCAACGCCGCTTGACGGGTCAGGGCTGTTATCACGCGCTAATTGGCCAATAAAACGAGCACTTACCGGCGCATCGGTATTATTGGCAATATAGTAATCAACATTGACCGCGTAATTCCCACGTTCGAACGTAAGACGCTTGATAATATCAACGCCGTTAACGTCTGCCCGTAAGTCAACGACTAGCTGGTCATCATCATCTGCCAGACGATAGGCATTGCTTTCCGGGGTAAATTCAATACGACTTGCTTGCCCGTCTAGCTGTAGGCCGGAACGTGCAACATAGCTACGCGTTGAATTATCCGAGAGCAACACATAGTTGCGTTCAGTATCCAGCGTCATTTTATGCTGAGGTAACGCAGCATAAATAATGTCGCCGCCGTGCGGGTCAATGCGCACGTCGAGAACATCGGTAGCCACTGCAATAAAGTCACGGCTAGATGTTTCGCTTTCAGTATTGCTTGCCAGCCCGTCGTCTACCGCACTGTTGGGTGCCGACGTTGACGGAACCGTCAGGTCGTTACTGCTTTCAGCATTGGCTGAGGGGGCGTCACTACTGCTTTGCGTAATTTCAGGCGTCGAGTCGTAATCTGTCGGCCCATAATCCTGATTCCACTGGATCACCAGTAGATAGGCAAGTACTGCCATTGGAATCAGTAAGAGAAGTCGTTTTACGTCCATGAGGGTTCTGCCCGCTGGGTGATGAACATGCTAATGGCGCAGTGTCATTTACTCGACCCATGACACACGAAAGCCTGCCAAGCGGCAGGCCGAGGTCGAGCGGCGAGGTGTGTCGTCAAGTGTCACGTGTTACGCCATCAAGCGGTGGTGCAATTGATACCGTTTGCGCGTCACGCTGAAGGCGTTTCCACATACCATGCAACTGCCGACTAAGCGTTTCATTGTCGATATCCTGCACACCGCGCTTGGCTAATATCACAATATCCATGGAGGGAAGGTGATCCTGGCGAAGCCTGGCGGACTCTCGGACTAGACGCTTAAAGCGGTTGCGATCTACAGCGCGCTTTGCATTTTTCTTGCTGACAATTAGTCCAATGCGAGGATGCCCTCGGGTAGTCATGCGCGCTAACGCCATCATACCTTTGCCATGAACTTTAAGGTCAGCTTGTTCAAACACGTGACTAAAATCCCCAGCGTTTAAAAGACGCAAACGCCGGGGAAAGCCTTGAGGCGGCACACGCAATCCGAGATCAGGCGCTCAGACGCTTGCGGCCTTTCGCACGGCGGCGAGAGATAACGGCACGGCCGTTTTTGGTTGCCATGCGAGCACGGAAGCCATGCATGCGCTTGCGTTTGAGAACGCTGGGTTGAAAAGTGCGTTTCATAACTCGTAATTCCCACGTGGTTTAGGACGGATGTGAATCCAAAAGACCCGGCCCAGTGAGGAAACTAGCCGGGGAGTTTCAATTCAAGACCGGAAATTGTAGAGGCTTCCCGCGCCGGGTGCAATTTTTCCTTGCATAAAAACCAACAAAAAGGCAGTGGGCATGGGGCCTGCCGGCTTTTTTACGCGAAAATCAAAACAGCTATTATTACTAATAAGGTTTTTAAATCTTGTTGTTATTAATAGTGGGGATACTATTTGTGGATAAGTGAATAATAAATAGGTTAATCAATATGATAAAATCATAAAAACAATGTGCATAAGTGTCGTATAAGCGGTCTATAAACTGTTGTTTTGATGTGTGTAGAGATGTGGGAAAACGCTAAAAACGGATCTGTCCCCACTCCATCAGCGGGTTGTCCCACGTGCTTACGATAAGTTGTCCACAGGCATAATTGTTAGCCAAACCCGTGTGGATAACCAAGCTTTAGAGCGCTACAATGGTCGGCCGTTTTCAACTGATGGTGAGATGAGTGTCACTCGCGCTTTGGCAACAGTGCCTGGACTACCTGCAGGACGAATTGAATTCTCAGCAATTCAATACCTGGATACGTCCCTTGCAGGCAGAAGAAGGAGAGTCCAATGAGTTGCGCTTACTGGCGCCTAATCGCTTTGTGCGCGATTGGGTGAGTGACAAGTATGCCAAGCGAATCAGTGAGCTGATCCGCGAGCTTGCGCCGTCTAAACCACCCAAAGTAAGCCTGACCGTAGGTAGCCGTCGTCCAGTAGCGGCAGTCCCCCAGCCGCGTGATTTGGGTAATCCTGTTTCCGCTTCAACCTCGGCGCCTTCAGTGCATACGCCCCCGCGCGGTGATATTGCCGATGAGCGTGAAATTGATCAGCTGCGTGAGCGTGAAGAAACGCCGCGCCGGCGGACTAACGAGCGTCAGGTCCAGGTCGAAGGTAGTCTTAAGCACGGCAGTGGGCTGAACCCCAATTTTACGTTTGATACCTTCGTGGAAGGTAAATCCAACCAACTGGCGCGTGCGGCGTCTCGGCAGGTTTCAGAAAATCCGGGTGGTGCCTATAACCCACTATTTCTATACGGTGGGGTAGGTCTGGGTAAAACGCACTTGATGCACGCCGTAGGCAATGCGCTGGCTGGCCGCCGGGAAAATGCCCGGGTGGTGTATCTGCATTCTGAGCGTTTTGTTGCCGATATGGTCAAGGCACTTCAGCTTAATGCGATCAACGACTTCAAACGCTTTTATCGCAGTGTTGATGCGTTACTCATTGATGATATTCAATTTTTTGCTGGCAAGGAGCGCTCCCAAGAGGAGTTTTTCCATACCTTTAATGCGCTTTTGGAAGGCGGCCAGCAAATGATTCTCACCTCTGATCGTTATCCAAAGGAGATCAGTGGTGTTGAGGAGCGCCTGAAATCGCGCTTTGGATGGGGCTTGACGGTGGCTATTGAGCCGCCCGAACTTGAAACCCGCGTAGCCATCTTGATGAAAAAAGCCGACCAGGCCAAAGTTGATTTACCTCATGATGCGGCCTTCTTTATTGCTCAAAAAATTCGCTCGAACGTACGTGAATTGGAAGGGGCACTGAAAAAAGTGATTGCTGACTCACACTTTATGGGTAAGCCGATTACCCAGGACTTTATTCGTGAGTCGCTAAAAGATTTACTCGCGCTACAAGATAAGCAGGTGGGTGTAGATAATATCCAGCGCACAGTCGCCGAGTATTACAAAATCAAGGTGGCAGATTTATTATCCAAGCGACGCTCGCGCTCAGTCGCTCGCCCCCGGCAGGTGGCCATGGCGCTAGCCAAGGAATTGACCAATCATAGTTTGCCGGAAATTGGCGATGCGTTTGGTGGCCGTGATCATACAACGGTACTTCACGCTTGCCGCAAGGTGAAAGCCTTGCAAGAGGAGAGCGCGGATATTCGCGAAGATTACAAAAATCTGTTGCGCCTTTTAACCAGCTAAATCATCCATGGGATTGGCCTGCCGTCTGCAGGTTTTCAGGATATAAACCGGAGTGTTGATGAAATTTTCCATTTCCCGAGAGGCATTGCTGCGTCCGCTGACTCTGGTGGCAGGCGTGGTAGAACGGCGCCAAACGCTACCTGTACTGTCTAATGTGCTGATTCAGGTCGAAGGTGACCAGGTCGCACTAACCGGTACGGACCTTGAGGTTGAACTCATCGGGCGTACTGTCGCAAGCCAGGTTGACCAGCCAGGGGCGGCAACCGTGCCTGCTCGTAAGCTGATGGATATTTGTAAATCGCTGCCTGATCAGTCCGATATCCAACTGACCGTTGAAGATGGCCGAGCGGTGCTGCGCAGCGGTCGTTCACGCTTTACGCTCTCGACATTACCGGTGGCTGAATTTCCCAATATTGAAGATGCCGATAGCAGTCAGGAGTTAAGCGTTCCACGGGGCACGTTAAAGCATCTTATTGAAACTACATCATTTGCCATGGCGCAGCAGGATGTTCGCTACTATCTCAATGGCATGCTGTTGGAAATTCAAAGTAACTTGCTACGCACGGTGGCGACAGACGGCCACCGCTTGGCGATGTGTTCACGTCCTGTTGATGTCGCGGTTAACCAGCCGCAGAAGCTGATTGTACCTCGTAAGGGTATTCTTGAGCTTTCGCGCCTGTTGGATGATAGCGATGAGCCGGTAAGCCTGACGTTGGGTTCAACCCATGTGCGTGCTCATACCGGTGACTTCACCTTTACGTCCAAGCTGATTGACGGGAAGTTCCCTGACTATGAGCGCGTCGTACCACGCAATGGCGATAAGGTGCTCATTGCTGAACGCGCCGAGTTGCGTCAGGTGCTGTCACGTACGGCGATTCTCTCCAATGAGAAGTATCGAGGTGTGCGCTTATACCTGGAAGAGGGCAACCTTAAGGTCATGGCGAATAACCCTGAACAGGAAGAAGCCGAAGAGAACGTGGCCGTCGAATATAACGGCTCTGCGATGGAAGTCGGCTTCAACGTGGGCTATTTGGTTGACGTGCTTAGCGTACTAAATGAAGACAGAGTGCAAATAACGCTGGCCGACCCTAATAGCAGTGCGCTGCTTGAAGAGCCGGGTGGTGGCGATGCGCTGTATGTTGTTATGCCCATGCGGTTGTAATATAGCGTTTCATAAATGCCAAACGGGGCGGCGCTTCTGGTAGCAGGGGCGCCGCTTTCTCTTGAGGGTTGGTTACGCCTTTTACCCGAGTGTTTACATGAGCTTGAGTCAGCTTAACTTCCAAGGGTTACGGAATTTAGCGCCGCTGGATATGCATCCTTCTCGGGGGATCAATATCATCACTGGGCTGAACGGAAGTGGCAAAACCAGCCTGCTGGAAGGCATTCATGTTTTGGGGATGGGGCGCTCGTTTCGTACCCGTCAGCTAAAGCATGCCATCCAATCTGATGTGGCACATATGACGCTCTACGGGCGCCTGGAAGGGGAACCAGAGATTTCCATAGGGGTGCGCCGGTTACGGGCTCAGCGTGAACTAGAGCTGCGTTTGCGTGGGGATAAGGGGGTACGCTTGGCCGAGCTGGTCGAGGCGATGCCTTTGCAACTAATCAATCCTGACGCTTTTAGGCTTCTTGAAGGGTCCCCAGCCGGACGGCGCGAGTTTCTTGACTGGGGAGTGTTTCACGTGAAACATCACTTTCTGGAAGCATGGAAGCGTACACGCCGAGCAGTGAAACATCGGAACGCATTACTCAGGCGTGGTAGAATAGACCCACAGGAAATGGCGGCCTGGGAGCAAGAATTGGCGCTATGGGGCGAGGTAGTCGATAGGTTGCGGTTTGAATGGTTTAGTGAGTTTCTCCCTGTCTTTGAAGAAACTCTGAATGTACTTCTTCCGTTACCTGGCTTAAAACTTAACTACGCTCGAGGATGGGACAAACAGAAAACGCTTGCTGATGTGCTTCAGGATAACCGAGTCACCGATCAGCAAATGGGGTTTACCCAACAAGGCCCTCAGCGTGCCGATTTGCGTATCAGGCTTAATAAACAGCCTGCTGTTGAAGTACTTTCCAGAGGCCAGCAAAAGCTAGTGGTAAGCGCACTCAAGCTTGCCCAGGGGCGGTTTCTGGAAAGAACGGCACAGCGTCACTGCATTTATTTAATTGATGATTTGCCAGCAGAGCTGGATGTGCAACACCAACAGCGTTTCTGTCAGTTGCTTGAAGAGATGCAGTGTCAGGCATTTATTACCAGCGTCGACCCCGCCGCATTACAACCTATGTGGCAATCTAAAACCCTGGTTAGCATGTTTCACGTGAAACATGACCCGCAAGGGCTTGGCCAGTTGGTACAAGATGGGTAGACGATACGGGACAAGACAGACTTCACGACGGAGTGGTCAATGAGCGAACAGGCTTACGATTCATCAAGCATCAAGGTGCTCAAAGGACTGGATGCAGTACGCAAACGTCCTGGTATGTACATCGGTGATACCGACGACGGCACCGGGTTGCACCACATGGTCTTCGAGTTGGTGGATAACTCCATCGATGAGGCTTTGGCGGGCCATTGTAGTGAAATTCGCGTGGTTATTCATGCCGATGAGTCGGTAACCGTTAGCGATAATGGTCGCGGTATTCCTACCGAGCTGCACGAAGAGGAGGGCGTCTCTGCCGCAGAAGTCATCATGACCGTGTTGCACGCGGGCGGTAAGTTTGACGATAACTCTTATAAAGTATCTGGCGGTCTTCACGGTGTGGGTGTTTCCGTGGTTAATGCGCTTTCTGAAGAGCTACGCTTAACCATCTGGCGCCAGGGCGAAGTGTTTGAGCAGATTTATCACCATGGCGTGCCTCAGGCACCGCTTAGCGTGGTGGGTAAAACGGAAAAAACCGGATCACGTGTTCATTTCCGCCCTTCCCAGAACACCTTTGCTAATATTGAATTCCATTACGATATTTTGGCCAAACGCCTGCGTGAGCTGTCGTTTCTGAACTCTGGCGTTGCCATTCGGCTAATGGATGATCGCAGCGGTAAGGAAGAGCTGTTTCATTACGAAGGCGGCTTGAAAGCCTTTGTTGATCACCTCAACTCCAATAAAACGGTTCTGAACCCTGTTTTCCACTTTACCGCCTCGCGGGAGGACGGTGTTGAAGTCGAAGTGGCAATGCAGTGGAGCGACGTCTTTACGGAAAGCATCTTCTGCTATACCAATAATATCCCTCAGCGTGATGGCGGCACTCACTTGGCCGGCTTCCGGGCAGCACTGACGCGCACGATGAATAACTACATCGAAGCGGAAGGCCTGCTCAAAAAAGCCAAGGTAAGTACGGCGGGTGATGATGCTCGTGAAGGCTTAACGGCGATTGTTTCTGTCAAAGTGCCTGACCCGAAATTCTCTTCACAAACCAAGGACAAGCTGGTGTCCAGTGAAGTGAAAACAGCCGTTGAGCAGGAAATGGGCCGCCTGTTTTCTGACTACCTGATTGAAAAGCCTAACGAAGCCAAAGCAATCGTTAATAAAATGCTGGATGCGGCGCGTGCGCGTGAAGCGGCACGTAAGGCCCGGGACATGACGCGGCGTAAAGGCGCGCTGGATATTGCAGGCCTGCCGGGCAAACTTGCTGATTGCCAGGAGAAAGACCCCAGCCAGTCAGAACTCTACCTGGTGGAGGGCGACTCGGCCGGTGGCAGTGCCAAGCAGGGGCGTGACCGCCGCACTCAGGCCATTTTGCCGCTTAAAGGTAAAATCCTGAACGTCGAAAAAGCGCGTTTTGACAAAATGCTTTCGTCAGCTGAAGTGGGTACGCTCATCACCGCGCTAGGCTGTGGTATCGGCCGCGAAGAGTTTAACCCCGATAAACTCCGTTATCACTCCATCATCATCATGACCGATGCGGATGTCGACGGTTCGCATATTCGTACCTTGCTACTGACCTTCTTCTTCCGGCAAATGCCGGAGCTGATTGAGCGCGGCCATATTTTTATTGCCCAGCCGCCGCTCTATAAGATCAAGCGAGGCAAGCAAGAGCTCTATCTTAAAGATGAGCAGGCCATGGTCGATTACTTGACCACGACAGCGCTGGATGGCGCAGGTCTATACGTGAATGCGGACGCGCCGGGTATCTCCGGTTCGCAGCTGGAAGCCCTGGTAAACCAGTATCGTAACGTGATGAAGCGTATCGATCGCCTGGCGCGCGTTTACCCGATTGAAGTATTGAAGCAGATCATCCATGTCACAGGATTGCAGGGCGAGGCGAGTCTTAAAGATCGTGTCACCATGGAAAACTGGATTGCTGAACTGCAAAAAGTCATGGATGACATGGTGGCCTATGAAGGCGGGCCGCGTTACACCTTCTATCTGAAAGAAGATGAGGAGCGTGGCTTGTTACTGCCTACCGTGTCGCTTATTGCGCATGGCGTGACTACCGAGTACGACTGGGGCTTGGACTTCTTTGAAAGTGCGGATTATCGGGCTATTTCAGCGCTGGGTGATACCCTTAATGGGCTGCTTGAAGAGGGCGCCTTTATTTCCCGTGGCGAGCGTCAGAAGCCTGTGGGTCACTTCTCTGAGGTGCTGCAGTGGCTAATGCAGGAAGGCCAGCGAGGCCTTTCGGTACAGCGCTATAAAGGGCTGGGCGAAATGAACCCAGATCAGCTTTGGGAAACCACCATGGACCCGGATAGCCGCCGTATGCTGCGTGTTACGGTTGAAGACGCCGTCGCCGCCGATATGATGTTTAACACCTTGATGGGTGATGATGTAGAGCCACGGCGTAACTTTATCGAAAGCAATGCCTTGGTCGCTAATCTGGACGTATAAGGCACCGAGCGAAGCTCGCATAACATGTTTCACGTGAAACATTGTTTGAAATGAAAAATGCCGCTGGCTTAAAGCCAGCGGCATTTTTTTGAGCTATAAAATTCAGCCGGATGAACGGGATAACAGCCAATCGACAAACTCGGCTAAATCTGTATAAACGTGGGCATTTTCCAGGCCTACGCCCTTGGCCAGTGTTTTCTCGCCTTTGCCAGTTTTTACTAATACCGACTGACAGCCACATGCTTCGCCCGCTTGCAGGTCGCGCAGGCTATCACCCACCATCCAACTGCCGGATAAGCTCGATAAACTTAGTGCACGCTGAATATCGTGCAGCAAGCCCGGTAAGGGTTTGCGGCACTCGCAGTCATCGGCGGGACCATGCGGGCAATAAGCGATATGCGCAATGGTTCCTCCTGCGGCATTGACCAACGCATTGAGACGGTCATGCATTTGACCGAGAACGCCTGCATCGTAATAACCGCGGCCAATGCCCGACTGATTCGTGGCTATCGCAACGGTGTAACCGGCTTGGGATAATTTAGCGATAGCATGGATGGAAGAAGGGTAGGGCAGCCACTCTTCGAGTGACTTTATATAGGCGTCAGAATCCTGATTAATGACGCCGTCACGATCAAGAATAACCAGCTGCTCGGGGGAGATAGGCATTGCGCGTTCCATTAAAGACGCTGATTAAGCATCGCCAACGCCTGCAACGTGACGCTAATTTTGCGGCCATCACTACCCAGGTATTTAAATGGGATTTTTTGCAAGCGGAGTAGTTTGGGCAGCGTTTTTTTAAACTGCTCTCGAACTTCCTGCCGGGCGCTGTGCAATCCATCAATCAGCGCAGGGGTTAAACGTTCGATTTGCATCGGTGATTTAGAGAGTTTGCCATAGAGTGAAAAGATAAAGCAGTACCAATCGCGCACCATGCAGTTGATTGGGGTATGTACTTTACCTGGATCCGTTTCAAAATCGATAAAGACAGTTTGGTCGTGGGTGATAAGGATATTGCGTGCGAACGCTTCACTCAGGTAGCAATTGCGCTCATGAACCGCGTTGAGTGCCTGAATGCTTTGACTAAGCGCTTTATCCACTTCCTCAACACTGCTCGCCTTTTTGAGCTTTTCCAGCAGTGTCACCGCGGGTTGTTCAGGCGACCCTGCATCCGCTAAAAGAAGGGCTTGAGGATTTTCGGCCAGGATGACGGGAACGGAGATACCTGCTTCACTTAAGGCTCTAATCCGTTGGGCCTCGGTGAAAATACTTTGCTCGCCGCCCAGGTTGGGGACCGGCTTTAACGCTTCAATATTAAACCATGCAGCCAATAACTTGAGCGGCGCATAGGCAAGCTGCGAGTTCCGTTTGGCGGCACGGTTTAACCACACCTTTTGGCCATTCAGCGTATGGGAAGCCATGCTAGCCTGTTGCTGGGGAAATGAGTCCAGTAGAAAGAGATCGTACACAGGGCAACTCCAGAGTGCTTATGCACCCAAGCAATAACACGCATTACGTCTATAAAGGGGAATTAACGCATCAGGAAAACTTTATTTTAGTAAAAATCGATTATTTTTTCACGGTGTTTCACGTGAAACAAACCAGCAGCGCGTGAAGAGACCTTCAAAGAGGAGCATCACGATTATACGTCACAGCCAGAAATGAGCGCGCTAAAAGGCAGGTAGGGGAAGGAGTGATAAGCGTGCTGCCGGTGGCATAAAAGCCACCGGCAGACGGTCGAGAGAGCGTTATTGGGGGAGCAGCGAAATATCAGCAACTTCCAGGAACAGTGCCTGAAGGCTCGCCAAAAGAGCAAGACGGTTATTGCGTACTGCTTCATCATCCGCCATGACCATCACCTGATCAAAAAATGCATCAACGGGTTCACGAAGCGTCGCCAGTACATCCAGCGCTTGCTGATAATCACCGGTACCAAACAGCGGGGCTACCTGCTCCTGGCGGCTGGTAACGGCCTTGAATAGTACCTGCTCGGCTTCCTCTTGCAGCAGGCTCGGGTCAACCTGAAGGTTGCCGTTGTGATCCTGCTTGCTCAGAATATTGGTCACGCGCTTGTTAGCGGCGGCTAACGCAGCTGCCTCTTCACGTTGAGCAAAGGCTTTCACCGCGCGCAGCCGGCGAGCGAAATCGAGCGGGTTGGTGACCGGGCGTGCACGCACCGCCAGGTACATCTCGGCGCTAATGCCTTCTTCCTGACCCCAGGCGCGGAAGCGATCCAGCATATAGGTCAGCACGTCCTCTACCAGCCCCTCAGCCTTGGGCAGCCCCTGATGCTGCTGAGCGGCGGCATCTAAAAGCTCGCGCAGATCAAGATTCAGCTCGCCCTTGATCAGGATATTCAACACGCCAATTGAGGCGCGGCGCAGGGCGAAGGGATCTTTTGCGCCGGTTGGACGCTGACCAATACCAAAGATACCTACCAGGGTGTCCAGGCGATCCGCCAAGGCCAGCGTTTGCCCGGTCAGGCTTTGCGGAATAGCATCGCTGGCAAAGCGTGGCAGGTACTGCTCTTCAATCGCTTGAGCAACATCCGCAGGCTCGCCGTCCTGCTCGGCGTAGTAGCGACCCATAATGCCCTGTAACTCAGGGAACTCGAGCACCATTTCGGTGACAAGGTCACACTTGGCAAGTGCCACAGCACGCTGTGCATTGGCAACGTCACCGTTGATCTTCTCAGCAATGAAAGTGGCAATAGCGGTGGTACGACGTGCTTTGTCGGCCAGTGTTCCCAACTGCTGCTGAAACACTACGCTTTCAAGTTGCGGAATGCGCGAAGCCAGGCTCTGCTTACGGTCGGTATCGTAGAAGAAGGCGGCATCCGCCAGGCGCGGACGAATGACTTTTTCGTTACCCGAAATTACCTGTTGTGGATCAGCGCTATCGATATTGGAGATAGTGATAAACAGCGGTTTGAGCTTGCCCTGGTCATCCAGCAGGTGGAAGTACTTTTGATTGGCCTTCATGGAGGAGATCAAACACTCCGCCGGGACCTCCAAAAAGCGCTCATCGAAACTGCCGGTAAGTGCGACCGGCCACTCCACCAAACCACTGACCTCAACGAGCAGGGTTTCGTCGATAACGGCATTGGCGTCCTGTACTTCCGCTTCGGCTAGTACTTGCTCGCGAATGCGTTCGCGACGCAGCTTGCGGTCCGCCAATACGTAAGCGTTTTCGAGCGTGGCCAGATAATCATCGGCGTGCTCAAGCTGAATCGCATTGGGGGCGTGGAAGCGGTGGCCATAGGTGGTGCGGCTAGCCTGTAATCCCAGCACTTCTGCGGCAATGACATCGCTGCCGTAAAGTGCGACCAACCAGTGTACCGGGCGGGAGAACTCAATACGTGATGCCCCCCAGCGCATATTTTTAGGTACAGGCAGGCCCTGAATGGCTTTACGCAGAATCTCGGGCAGAAGTGCTTGAAGGCTCTCACCCTGCTGCTGTTCGCGGTAGCCAAGCCAGGTGCCTTTGTCTGTTTCCAAGTGAATTAGCTCATCGACGCTAACACCACAGGAACGAGCGAAGCCTTCGGCTGCTTTGCTTGCAACACCGTCTTTAAAGGCGGCGGCCAGCGCCGGCCCACGACGCTCTACTTCGCGGTCAGGCTGTTTATCGGCAAGCTCGCTGACCTTGACGGCTAAACGGCGAGGCGTGGCGTAAGCGGTCACGTGCTGGAAAGGAATCTCGGCCTCTTGCAGGCCTTTTTCAATCCCCGCAGCAAACGCGTCAGAGAGTGCATCCAGCGCCGCGGGTGGCAGCTCTTCGGCGCCCAGTTCTAATAAAAGCGTATCAACAGCCATTATGCATCTCCCTGATCGGCAAGTAGTTCGCGGCGAAGCGCTTCTGGAGCCATGGGGAAACCTGCTGCTTTACGCGACTCAAAGTAGGTATGGGCAACATCCCGCGCCATGGTGCGTACGCGCAGAATAAAGCGCTGACGCTCGGTTACCGAAATAGCGTGACGGGCATCCAGAAGGTTAAAGGTGTGTGATGCCTTGAGTACCTGCTCATAAGCAGGTAAGGGCAGGTTGGCGGTCAGCAGCTTGGTACACTCACGCTCCTGGTGATCGAAGGAGGCAAACAGTTGATCGACGTCGGCATGCTCGAAGTTATAGGTCGATTGCTCACGCTCGTTCTGTAGATACACATCGCCATAGGTGACTTGGCTACCGTCCGGGGCAATCGCCCATACCAGGTCGTAAACGCTGTCAACGTTTTGCAGATACATGGCAATCCGCTCAAGACCATAGGTCAGCTCACCGGTAACGGGGTAGCACTCAATACCGCCCGCTTGCTGGAAATAGGTGAACTGGGTAACTTCCATCCCATTGAGCCATACTTCCCAACCCAGGCCCCAAGCGCCCAGCGTTGGCGATTCCCAGTTATCCTCAACAAAGCGCACATCGTGGATCAGTGGGTCCAGGCCTAAACGCTTTAGTGAGCCAAGATAAAGGTCCTGCAGATTACTTGGCGATGGCTTCATGACGACCTGAAACTGGTAGTAGTGCTGCAGGCGATTAGGGTTTTCGCCATAGCGGCCATCGGTTGGGCGGCGAGAAGGCTGAACGTAGGCCGCGTTCCAGCTTTCCGGGCCGATTGAGCGCAGGAAAGTAGCGGGATGAAAGGTGCCCGCGCCAACTTCCATATCAAGAGGTTGGAGAATGACGCAGCCCTGTTCTGCCCAGTACTGTTGCAGAGCAAGGATCAAGCCTTGGAAGGTCGACACATCAGGTGTCGATTGGTTTGTCGAGACACTCATCGCAGAAAGCACCGTTGGCCATGAATTCATAAGCCGTCAAGTATACAATCCTAGGCAGATGGGTTATAGGCACATAAGCCAACAGAACCGCTTTTGGTTAAGGAGAGCAAAATGATCGTTGTAACAGGCGGTGCCGGTTTTATTGGCGCAAACATCGTGAAAGCACTGAATGCGCGCGGCCGTAATGATGTCATGGTGGTGGATGACCTGCGCGACGGCACTAAATTTGTCAATTTAGCCGACTGTACGCTGGCCGATTACCTGGATAAAGATGACTTTCTTGCCAAGGTAGAGGCCGCTTTGCGCGGTGAGATCACCGACTTGCCAAACATCGAGGCGATTTTTCATGAAGGGGCGTGTTCCGATACCACGGAGTGGGACGGCCAGTACATGATGAAAAATAACTTCGAGTACTCGAAGGTACTGCTGAATTATTGTGAGAAATTCGGCATCCCTTTCCTCTACGCATCATCCGCAGCGACCTATGGCGGCAGTGACGTCTTTAAAGAGGCGCCCGAGTACGAAAAACCGCTTAATGTCTACGGTTACTCCAAGCTGCTGTTTGATCAACATGTGCGCTCACGCTGGGAGTCGCTAACTACCCAGGTCGTTGGTTTCCGTTATTTCAACGTTTACGGCCCTCGTGAACAGCATAAAGGCAAGATGGCAAGTGTCGCCTACCATAACCATCTTCAAATCCGTAACGGCGAAACCCTGAAACTGTTTGGCGCCTATGGTGGTTATGAGGCTGGCATGCAGAGCCGGGATTTTGTGTACGTGGGCGATGTCGTCGACGTCAATCTATGGTTTTTGGATAACCCTCAAGCGTCTGGCATTTTTAACCTGGGAACTGGCCGAGCAGAGCCCTTTAAAGCGATTGGCGAAGCAGTCATCGACTTCTATGGCAAAGGCGAGATCAATTACATCGATTTTCCTGAAGAGTTGAAAGGCCGTTATCAAAGCTACACGCGTGCCGACATCAGTCATTTGCGTGAAGCCGGCTGCGATGTTGAGTTCAAAACCGTGGCCCAAGGGGTTAGCGCTTACCTGGAGTGGCTAAATGGCTAATTCCGCCAAGCGTCTGCTGGTGGTTGGCCCGTCATGGGTGGGCGATATGGTCATGGCGCAAAGCCTCTTTATGACGCTTAAAGCGCGTCAGCCTGATGCGACCATTGGGGTGGTTGCGCCCGCGTGGTCACAGCCCATTTTAGAGCGTATGCCGGAGGTAGACGAAGTGCTCCCCTTGGCTGTTGGTCACGGCGAGTTTGGTTTGGCTAATCGCCGTGAACTCGCCAGCCAGCTAAAAGGGCGCTTTGACCGTGCCATTGTGCTGCCACGCTCCTGGAAAGCCGCCCTCGTTCCCTTCATGGCCCGCATTCCCGAGCGGGTAGGCTTTTTGGGCGAGCATCGCTATGGGCTTTTAAAAGAGCGCCGCAAGCTAGATAAGCAGGTTCTGGACCAGACCGTAAAGCGGTTTGTATCGCTGGGTTTGCCTCGTGATGAAGCGCTCAACGGGGATTTTCCGATCCCCAGGCCGCGTTTAATGATCGACCGGGATAACCTGGTTAATTTGCGCCTGGCTCATGCGCTGTCATCGCGGCCCGCCATTGGCATGATGCCCGGCGCAGAATATGGGCCTGCCAAGCAGTGGCCACTGGCCTATTTTCACAACCTGGCCGCGCAACTTATCAGCGACGGTTTTGAAATTCGGGTACTGGGTGGGCCAAAAGATCATTCGGCAGGCGACAGCATCGTGAAAGGGCTGCCCCATGCGCATAATTTATGCGGCAAAACGCAGTTAGCTGATGCGGTAGACCTGTTGGCCGACTGTCGGCAAGTGGTAACCAACGACTCAGGTCTCATGCATGTGGCCGCTGCCGTCGGCGTGCGCATTCATGCGCTTTACGGCTCTTCGTCACCGGCCTATACGCCGCCCTTGACCAACAACGCTGTCGCTCATTATTTGGGGCTCTACTGTTCACCCTGCTTTAAGCGTGTTTGCCCGTTGGGGCATACCAACTGCCTTAATCAGTTAGCGGTAGAGCAGGTCTATCAGGCGATGCAAGCCGACCCGCAGCGTGCCAGCGGCTTGATCATTAATGGGTGATGTTTACTTCGTCGGCCTGATCCGCTGGCGTTTCAGTCACTTGAGCTGCTGAGGTATCTTCTGCTTCGCGGCGTTGGGGCGTTAGCCCTTCCCATAAGCGGTGCTGGAGGGCGGTTTCCTCACGCAAGCGCTCGTTGAGTGTTTCGATACCATGCACCTCAGCCAGCGTGGGTTTTTCACTGAGTAGTGAAGCTCCCAGCCCTGCTCGGTGATCGTTCAAGGTAAAGCCGAGCGCTTCTAATATCGTTGGAAACACATCCAGCATCGTGGCATCGCGGCGAATACGCTGGGGCTCAATATAGTCGCCGAGCATAATCAGCGTATTATCGCGGTCCAGAGCTGTCAGTTGGTCCCATACGGAGACTCGCATGGTGAGGTGATCGCTGAGTACAACTACCAACGTATTATCCAAAAGCCCTTCGCGCTGTAACTGCTCAATAAATACCCGTGCTTCATGAGCCGAGCACTCCACAGAATACAGAATATCCTGGCCATCAAATGTGCCCTGGCGGTCCTGGCAGGTTTGGGACGGAAACCCGCTCGGCGCATGGCCTGCCAGGTTAAGATTCACCACTGCCCAGGGGCCGCTATCCTCTTCATTTAACCGGCGTATTTCATCAGCGGTAAAATCATAAAGCGTGTCGTCATGGAGTCCCCAGCTATTTAAATACTCTGGATCTTCCATGTCGGGTAAAAACGCTTCCTTACCCATTACGCGATTAAACTGATGACCACGATAGAAAAGGCCTTTACCCGCGAACTGCGTACTAGCGCCCCCCAGATAGCTTAATTGATACCCTTGAGCCGCTAAAATATCACCCAAGCAGTCAACGCCAGGCACCACCTTTTTCAATGGCTCAAACTGTGTATCGTGTAAAAGCCCGGCAGGCATTAGCGGAACACCACACTGACTGGCGATCATTCCCGCCATGGTCCAGCCGGTGTTTTCCATTTGTCGGATGCCTTCGAAAACCAGACCCTGTTCGCCCAGCGTGTTCAAGTCGGCATAAGCGTCATCAAAAACCTCGTTGCTATAGGTCCGCTCAAGGCTCTCCAGGTACATGATTAGCAGATTAGGCGTGTGTGACTGCTCGCCGGTCATGGGCGGCATATAACGTCGATTTAACCACTCTCTATCATCAGCCACGACGGCAACGCTGCGTTGGCCCAAGCCATAAAGTAACGGGTTGGTCGCCAGCAAAATAATCGCAAAATAGCGCTCGGCTAGTCGCCAGCGCTGGTCATGGCGCGAAAGCCACGTAATGGAGCATAAAATGCCCAGCATAGTCAGCGTATAAAGTACCGCGACCACCATTTTGCTGGCGCCGCCGTGCTCCGCGATACCGGCCTGTAAATGAAAAAACACAGCACCTAAATCGACATTGCCGAAGCTGTCAGCTAAATAAACGTACACGCCCATCAAGCTTAGCGGCACTAATGACCAGGGCCATACTTTGCGGTAGCGAGCATTTGCTGGGCGACCCCAGCTCAGCTTCAACCCCGTGCCGATCCAGCCAGCGGCGATGAGAAAGAGAGCCCACCAGGGCAGGCGAGTTAACACGGTAGCGGCATAGCCCAGGCTAAGGCCAATGGTCGCTAGTGGCAGCCAGGGGGTAAGTTTCAGTGTCCTTGAAGAGGGCATGCCATATCCTAGTACTATTGCAATTTTGGTAAAATAACGTTGTTGGTGCTAGTGCAATGTTACGCTAAAGCGCCGCCGAAAAACCATCTGCCGTCTTATGCCCTTGGTCGGCAGGGGGAAAGTTTGATTTTCTATATGGCAGCACGTTGAGGCAGCCTACCGTGGCTATATGAATGAGCAGTTGGTCTTTATCGATCCAGGGCGGGTTGGCAGCGATGTTTAATAGTATGGCGGCTTACGGTAGAATTTAAATAGTTGACTATATACATCTATCTGCAACCGCTATCAGAAGTATTCGTCATTTATTGTAATGAAGCATTCTTTAAATTGAACTCAACCACAGTGGTTCCTTATGAAAAAAGTAGAAGTGTCATTTATTACGATAAATTATAATTCTTCACAACATACAGCTGAGTTAATTGATAGCATTTTATCGAATACTGATAGCGTATCTTACGAAATTATTGTTGTTGATAATGCCTCTGAAGATAAAGACTTTTTAAGTCTGAAAGAGTTTCTGAAGGATAAAAATGACGTGAAATTAATTAGGAACTCCATCAACAGCGGGTTCTCAAGTGGCAACATGCTAGGGGTAAATCATGCGAGTGGACAGTACTACTTTTTTGTTAACAATGATTGTAAACTTTTAAATAATACGGCAGGTGTATTAAAAACATATCTGGATTCAAACGCAGAGGTGGCGTTGGCAACTGCTCAAATAGTCGATGCCAACAACAATTATTCATCTTCGCACAAACAGTTTCCCCATCTTTTAAAACAGCTGTTTGGTAACAGCGTGCAAAGAAAATTTTCAAAGGTTAAATTTCCAAGCAACCGAGTGAAACTAGATAAACCCACGCAGGTTGAAGTTGTTAGTGGCTCTTGCATGTTTTTTAATGCAGATGCTTTTTGCGATATTGGTGGTTTTGATACTGCCTTTTTTCTTTACTGTGAAGAAGAGGATATTGCTAAAAGAGTTTGGGAATCTGATAGGAAAGTTTTTTTTATTCCTGAAGCACAGATATTTCATGAAGCGGGGGGTAGCACAGAGCAAGGGTTTCTGATGCAACAAGAGTTTTATATTTCCTATTACCACTTGCTAAATAAACACTACAATCGCACCGGTCGAATTCTACTTAAAATGGCATTATTCTTTAAGCTGTTTTTTAGAATGTTTAAGAAGAAAATGGGCGTCAGAATGTTCCTGTCTATGCTAAGTGGATTTCCGCAAAAAAACAGCTTGAGATACTCTCAAAAAATAAAGAAGCACCACGAAGAGGTCGTATAGAAAACAGCAGGATGCTAATTAAAAAGATGCTAATTTTCATATGCGATTTGTGAAAGCTATGATGCTGTTACCTTGAAAAATTCTTAAGCTGAGAAATCCTCTTGCCAATTTCTGCTGTGTTGATTGTTAAAAATGAAGCGCACCATCTGCGCGAATGCCTTGATACGCTCACCTGGGCCGACGAAATTGTCGTGCTGGATGCGGGGAGCCAGGATGAAACCTGCGCGTTTGCGCGCGAGTATACGGATAACGTAAGTGTTAATACGGATTGGCAGGGCTTTGGCGTACAGCGCCAGCGCGCCGAGGCGCTGGCCAGCCACGAGTGGATATTGATGGTGGATGCCGATGAGCGCATTACGCCAGCGCTGCAAAAAAGCATTCAGGAGGCTGTGCAGGGGGGGCCAGCCGTTTTTAGTCTCGGGCGGCTTTCCTGGTGTTTCGGGCGGTTTATTCGTCATTCCGGCTGGTATCCGGACTGGGTCGCGCGTCTCTATCCCAAAGGGCAAGCATCCTATAATGCAGCGCTGGTACATGAAAAACTGGTGGTGCCCGATGGTCTAGCGGTCAAACGCCTATCAGGTGATTTGCTGCACTACACCTACCGTGATTTGCGCCATTATCTGGAAAAATCTGCCCACTATGCGCAGGCGTGGTCGGAGCAACGGGCCGCTCAGGGTAAAACGGCCACGCTGGCGAGTGGTTTCACTCATGGGCTTGCCTGCTTTGTGAAGATGTATCTGCTAAAAGCGGGCTTTAAGGATGGCAAGCAGGGGTTCTTGCTAGCGCTTTTGTCAGCGCACTCTACGTTTAATAAGTACGCTGACTTATGGATCCGCACCCGAACATCACCCCCGCATAAACGCTGAAAGGAGAAACGTTGAAATTTGCTGAGCGGCAGCGTCAATATCAATCGCCGACATGTCCTGCTGGTCAGCAGTGGCCGGAGGGCTAAAGGCCAGCCGCTTTTCAGCGCTGTTGCACGTTTGCCAGCGCAGTGGGGTGGCCGAGCGTTTAGCCGGGTAGAATCCTGCGGTGGCGATGTCCAGGCATCCAGCAATATGCAGCGGGCCAGTTGAGCCCGCAATCAGCATATCGGCCTCGGCAAGCCGGTGGGCAAACTCAGCAACGTTGCTGCTCTCGGGTAGATGCCTGGCCGTGATGCCAGCGCTGGCAAGCCGGTCGATTAACGCTTGGGCAGGTGCCTCTTCTCCGGGGCCGGCGCTGATCAACCAATTAATAGGCGGCACTTCTTTCACCTGCTGGTCTATTTGAGCAATAAGCCCCGCGTACTGATCAATTGAAAGATTAACCGCCGAGCCACCGCTGCCTGGATGCACAACGATAGATACTTCGGCTGTCATCTCCTCTGTCGGCGTTTGGCCCTGCATTTGTGTTCTGGGCAGTGGCCAAAAGGGCGGTTCGGGCAGTGCAGGCAGCTTAAGCGAAAGTTTGGCTAACAGCTCGCACGCCAGGTCCACGTTGTACTGATATTCAGGCTTTGCCGATTGAGAGCGGCGCTGGCGAATGCGCACGTTGTAAAACAGTTGAGCCCACTTGGTCGCAGGAGCAACACGAAGCGGTATACCTGCCCGCCAGCCTAGCCAGCCAATGCGTGGCGTTGAAAACAGGGTCAGTAGCGCATCAAACTGGGCGGATTTTACGCGCTTAAGCAGCGCTTTCTGGGCGTGTTTGTCAGCATGGCTACCAGGGTCGGTAATGACCTCATCCACCCAAGGGCACGCGTTGGCTAGCGGTGCAGTGTAAGCCGGTACCAGCACCGTAATATGCGGCGTAGGTGATGCGCTTTTTAGGCAGGCCAGCGCTGGCCAGGCCAGCATGAAATCACCAATTTTATCATTACGTACGACCAGCACTTTCTGCGCCATTTTGGGTGCCCCGTTAATTGCAGCCTGTATACTACAAGAGAATGAAGAGCTTGTTTAACAGTGCGTGGCGAAGTGAGGGATGCGATGGTAAATAAGGTGGTGCAACTTTGTCTGTCGAAGGGTAACGGCGGGATGGAGTTTTATGTTGACCGTATAACCGAGGATTTAAAAGCGGCCCAGATTGACGTCATCGGCATCTGCCTTGAGGGCACGCGGATTAATACTTATATGCAGCGTCATCAGATACCTTACTTGGCATTCAAAAGCAGTACTCAAGCGCTAAAGCACGTATTACGCATCCGCCGATGGTTGATTGAAGAGAACGTTCGCGTTATCCACTGCCATAAGTCGAGTGACCTGCGTTTAACCGCACTTTTAAAACTGGTTATGCCGAGTATTCGAGTGTTCTACACCGACCACATGGGCGGGCAGCGTCCCAAAAAAAGCCTCTACCACCGCTTCGCTTATGCCAATGTAGAGCGCGTCCTGTCGATTAGCCAGGCGACTCACCTTCGTAATATTCGCAATCTCCCGTTGCCCAGCGAAAGGGTTGTCTGCTTGCCTCACGGTGTCGATATCAATACGTATCGCCCTTGCAATGATGAGCGTTTTATTCGCACCAAACGTGCAGAGTTAGGACTGCCTGAAGAGGCCGTTATTATCGGATTGCCTGGGCGCGTGACGCCTGGTAAAGGCCAGGATGTCTGGGTTAAAGCACTGCTGGAACTTGATCCTGCGTTGCCCTTTTATGCTGTGTCGATAGGCGGTACTGACGACGCGTCCGGGGGGGAAGAACGTTTCTATAGCGAGCTACAAGCGATGATTGCGGGCACGCCGCTTGAGAAAAGAATCAGCTTTCTAGGCCACCGCAGTGACCTGCCCGAAATCTTGCCTGCGCTGGATTTGGTATGTATCCCCTCGGAAAATGAAGCGTTTGGCTTGACCATTATTGAGTCGATGGCGTGCGCATTGCCGATTATTGGCTCCAACACGGGGTCGCTACCCGAACTGGTCGATGAAGCCTCTGGCGTGCTCGTGGGCCCGCACGATATTAGCGCATGGGCCACGGCGATGGAGGCCATGGTGCGTGATGAAACAACGCGTCATGCTATGGGTAAGGCAGCTCGCGCGCGCGTTGAACAGCATTTTAGTAACCAGCGGCATGTAAAGCGCTTGATTGAGTATTACAAAATCTCGGCAGATGAAGGGTAGACCCGCTTGAATGCGTCAGCCAGCCGCTCGGGTGTCAGCCCCTGCTCAACATGATCCGTTGAATGGATAATTTCATGGAGTGTTGCCTGGGGTTGCCATGCGCTGTCGATAACCGTATACACGCCCACCGTGGGGCGATTATAGGCGCTGGCGATATGCACAATAGAGGTGTCGGGTGAGAAAACGACGGCGGCATATTTGACGAGAGCGGCTGACACCAACAGTGAGCACGGGCCAGAAAACGTGTGAACAAATGGAAACTGTTTGGCTAACTGCACGGCTTTTTGTTCACCACTGGGGGCATAGGGAATAACCAGCGGTAACCCTGTAGTTCTATGAACAGTATCCATAAGCGCCGCCATCAAGATTAAACAGTACATAGGGGCCAAGCTCGCTCGCCCACTGATGGACTTCCTGATCGATATTGGCAGGGATCGGCAGCTCAAAGCGCCCTTCGACACTACCTAACCCGACTTTCTCAATCAGCTTGGACCAGCGAGTGGGTAGCGATGTGTCATACGTGATTGGCTGATCAAAGTCAGCGAATGCCTGCATGTTGTAAGCGCTATAAGTGAGGTTCATACGGGCTTTCAGTTTGCCCACAAAATAGATGCCGGGAGAGGTGGCGTGTCCCGTTGCATCTACGCAAAGATCAATACTTCCATGGCGCGCTCGAAGGTTCCTCGCAAGCGTTTTGACTGCTTTATAGTCCCTGTCTCTGGGTACAATTTGAACTTCAGCACCCTCGCTTTTCAGTGTTTCGAAGACCGGGGCATTTCTATGCGATGCTACGACACAAAGCCAATCAACATGGCGTGCCTGTAAGGCCCTGATGATGGGGTAAATAGCCATTCCGTCGCCAACCGATTTTGGGCAGAGAATGACCGCCTTGCGGACTGTGTCGGGTTGCCAGCTGTCGGGGGTATAGTCGTACCAGCGCTCAAGCAGTCTGCGCCCAAGCACTTTGTTCCATCTTGGCATCGATTATTTTCCTTACGTGCGCTCATTATAATTCGATGATCAGTATTTTATAAGAATAAGGCGTTAGTAAGGAAGATGCTTTAGGTCATTAGGCTTGGCGGATATATTTAGCTTTCCCTGCCGGTGATTGCCCTTTCAGCATAGCCTTGCCGGATAGGGGTTATGGCGTGAGGCGCGTTAAACTTCACCACTGAGCGGGAAAGGCGCGCCAGATTAGCAGCTTGCCATTTGCCTGGTGGGCGTAGGCGACAGCGGTCCAGATCAATCAACCACGGTTCTCCTGCCGGATCGACCAGTATATTGCGTGCGTTAAGGTCGACATGATCAAGCCCTGCATCATGAAAGCGTTTGATCATAGCGCCTACCCTTGCAAGCAGCGCATTATCGGCGCTGTTTTCAGTAAGTAGCGAGGCTAACGCCTGAGCGCCGGGGACTCTTACCGTTAATAGCGCCGCTTCATAAGTGATGCCATAGCGGGTGATGCAGCAGGCAACCGGGGTTGGAACGGGCAGGCCCTGTTCAAACAGCGTGGCGGTTAAGCGCAGTTCTCGAAAGGCGCGGGTATGCTCGGCACCTGTCCATAGATAGCGCTTTTCACTTAACCTGGCGACCATGCCGCCGCGCCGATAGGGGCGCAGCACCCACTGCTGGGTCGGCGTTGCCTGTAGAAAAAGGCTGCTGCCCCGGCCGGGTGCTTCACCCACCACCAGGCCTTGCTGGCGCCAGTAGTTGGCCGTGAACAGGGCCGGCCCGATAGGATGTGATAGTTGGTGTGATCCCGGTGCGTCACTTAAACTGTCTGCATCATGTAACATCAGACTATTTTTTTGCCGGAGTGCCGTTAAGCGCATGAAGCCCTCGTTGCCTGCTGAACCCAACCACATTGCCATTTTGCGCCTCTCCGCCTTGGGAGATGTGTGCAATCTCGTGCCGACGGTACGCGCATTGCAGCGCCAGTGGCCACGAGCGCGCATTACCTGGATTATCGGCAAGGGGGAGCACAGTCTACTGGCGGGGCTTTCCGGGGTCGAGTTTGTCGTGTACGACAAGTCGACCGGCCTTGCCGGAATGCGCCGCTTGTGGCGCGAGCTTGCCGATACACGCTTTGATGTACTGCTGCATATGCAGCAGGCGATTCGCGCCAGCGTGCTCTCTCTGGGCCTAAAAGCCAATGTACGCGTAGGGTATGACAAGGCTCGCGCTAAGGATGCCCAGCACTGGTTTACCCAGCATCAGCTGGCGCCGCATCCCAAGGCGCATGTGCTGGAATCCTTTATGGATTTTGCTCGCCTTCTGGGTGTGAAGGACGACCACCTGGAGTGGAACATGCCGGTACCCGCGATGGCCTATGAAGAGGCGCGGGTTATCAGTGGAGAATCGCCTTATCTTGTCATCAACCCATGCAGTAATGCCCGCTTGCGCAATTTTCGCAATTGGTCGGTGGAAGGTTACGCCAGCGTTATCGAACACGCTTGGCGACACCATGGTCTAAAAAGTGTGCTGACCGGGGGAAGCAGTACGCTTGAGCGCGAAATAGGCGAGCAGATTGAAGCCTTGTGCCAGCCGGGTAGCGTGATTAATGCGATAGGTGGCACGTCATTGAAAGGCGTGTTGGCTCTGATTGGCCAGGCGCGTGCGGTGATCGCGCCGGATACCGGCCCCGTCCACATGGCCAATGCGATGGGAACGCCGACTCTGGGGCTGTACGCCACCACGAATCCGCAGCGGGCGGCGCCCTATTGCTGGCGTGATTTCGCCGTCAATGCGTATCCGGATGCCGTGCATGCCTACCTACATAAGCCGGTGGGCGAGGTCGCCTGGGGGCAGCGGGTGCGCCATCAGGATGCGATGCAGCTCATTAAAACCGAGACCGTTATTGCCCAGCTGGATACGCTCCTCGCGCATACAGCGTCAGACACAGTTGCAGGATCTACTCATGAAAGTTGATTTAACCGCGTTAGAACATGCCCACATACTGATCGTCGGCGATGTCATGCTCGACCGCTACTGGCACGGTGGCACGTCGCGCATTTCTCCTGAAGCCCCGGTACCGGTCGTGCGTGTTGAAGAGGCCGACGACCGCCCCGGTGGCGCGGCCAACGTGGCGCTGAATGTGGCCTCTTTAGGCGGCCATGCAGCCCTGGCAGGCGTTGTCGGGGATGACGACAACGCGGTGTTATTGGAAACTCGGCTGCATACAGCCAATGTAAATACTCACTTTCAGCGCAGCCCCGACGTGCCCACGATTACCAAGCTGCGTGTGATGAGTCGTAACCAGCAGCTGCTGCGGCTGGATTTTGAACAACGCCTGGATAACATCGACATCGGCGATTTATTGGCCCAGGTGGAACAGGCGTTGCCGGACTGCGATGTTGTGATCCTTTCTGACTACGGTAAAGGCACGCTCAACCAGGTGGAGCGGTTGATTGCCCAAGCGCGTGCGCATGGCAAGCGCGTTCTGATTGATCCCAAAGGGCAAGACTTCAGTAAGTATCGCGGCGCGAGCTTGATCACGCCTAACCTTGCAGAATTTGAAGCCGTGGTAGGCCACTGCGCAAGCGATGCTGAGCTTGCCAAGCGGGGCGAAGCGCTGCGCGCCGAGCTTGAGCTGGAAGCCCTGCTGGTCACCCGCAGCGAAAAAGGCATGACGTTGATCTGCGAAGGCCAGCCGCCTATTCATTTACCTACGCGCGCTCAGGAAGTGTTTGATGTCACCGGGGCTGGTGACACGGTCATTGGCTTAATGGGCCTCGCGTTAGCCGCGGGCCATGCCTTGCCCGAAGCCATGATGCTGGCGAATCTGGGGGCGGGTCTGGTGGTTGCCAAGCCAGGTACCGCGACACTCTCAATAGCTGAGCTTTATACGGCGTTACACGGCGATAGGCTCGCCGAGTTTGGGGTTATCGAGCCGGCGCCTCTCGTTGAGGCTGTGCGTGCGGCACAGCTACGCGGTGAACGGGTTGTCATGACCAATGGCTGCTTTGATATTCTGCATGCAGGGCATGTGGCCTATCTGGAGCAGGCAAAACGCCTCGGTGATCGCCTGATTGTGGCGGTAAATGACGATGCCTCCATTGGCCGTCTTAAAGGGCCCAAGCGGCCGATCAATCCGCTTAATCGACGCATGCAGGTGCTGGCTGGCCTGGGCGCGGTCGATTGGGTTGTGCCGTTTAGTAACGATACGCCGCAAGCGCTGATTGAAACCGTTCTGCCTGATATCCTGGTAAAAGGCGGTGACTACCACCCAGACGATATTGCCGGTGGAGACGCCGTTCGAGCCAATGGAGGAGACGTTAAAGTGCTCGGGTTTGAGGACGGCGTATCCACCTCGGCGATGATTAGCTCCATTTTGGACCGCGAGGGATAATGGGGCGAATTAACTGGCCGCGTCTTGGCTATTCTGCGGCGCTCTATGCGCTTTCACCACTGATTGGCTGGTGCATCTGGCGTGAGCAAGTACCTACTTACTCACGTTGGCAGCGGCTGGGCAGGCGCCTTGGCAAGCTGCCTACGCCGCCGCGTATTTGGTTGCACTGTGCCTCGGTAGGTGAGGTCCGTGCCGCCCGCCCGCTGATAGAGGGCCTGCTCGTTCGCTACCCTCGCCATAGCCTGCTGTTAACCACCATGACCGCTACGGGCGCACAGCAGGCGCAGGCATTGATTGAACAGCAGCTTGATCACCGCCCCCGACTCGCGCACTGCTTTCTACCCCTGGATTTTCCCGGTGCGGCCAAACGGTTTGTGCACCGCGTAGCGCCTGAGCTTGCCATCATGTTTGAAACCGAGCTTTGGCCTAATCTGCTTCACGCTTGTCAGCAACATGGCACGCCGGTTGCGGTGGTCAATGGACGGCTCTCGCCTCGAGCGTTCAAGCGCTATCAGAAAATTGCCCCGCTAATGGCCCGCACACTGGCCAATGTCGATTGGCTGGCAGCCAAGTCTGCTGACGATGCCAAGCGGTTTGAAGCGCTAGGCGCTGCGCCCGATAAAACGGCTGTGGTAGGGTCGTTAAAGTTTGAAGCAGGTCTGCCACCAATGGGTTTGGTTGAAAGTGAGCGCTTACTTTTAGAGTGGGAGGGGCGACCTGTCTGGGTCGCCGGTTCTACCCGTGATGGCGAAGAAGCGCTACTGCTGGAAGCACACCGGCAATTGCTACATCAATTTCCTGACGCCCTGCTGGTGCTTGTACCGCGCCACCCTCAACGCTTTGATGAGGTCGCAGCACTGTGTGAGGCAAAGAAATGGGAGACAAGTCGGCGCAGCCAGGGCGAGCCTGTTACCCCGGCTACCCAAGTGTATCTAGGCGATACGCTGGGTGAGCTGGCTGTTCTCTATGGTGCAGGCCAGGTGGCATTTGTTGGCGGCAGCCTGGTGCCGCTAGGCGGGCACAACGTGCTCGAGCCCGCCGCGCTGGGCAAACCCGTGCTCAGCGGTCCTTTTATCGAAAACTTTGCTGATGTGGTCGAGCCGCTGGAAACGGCTGGCGCACTTACTCTGGTGGCGGATGTCGATGCGCTGGTCGATGCCTTGCAGTGCCGCTTCGTCGACCCCAAGCGCTGTCTTCAAGAAGGCCAGGCTGGCCAATCCGCTATCAAAGCGCAGCAGGGTGCGCTTGCACGCACCCTGGAGGGCCTTGAAGCGCTCTCAAGCGCTGAACGATAAGCCCTTAACGCACGATACGCTCAACACCATCTGCTTTACCCAGCAGCAATACATCGGCCCCGCGCGCGGCAAACAAGCCATTGGTCACAACGCCGACAATGGCGTTAATGCGCGCTTCCATGGCAACCGGGTCTTCAATCATAAAATCAAAACAGTCGATAATATGATTGCCGTTATCCGTGACGACGCCCTGACGGTAGACCGGGTCGACACCCAGCTTTACCAGCTCACGGGCCACGTAAGAGCGTGCCATGGGAATGACTTCCACCGGCAAAGGGAAATCGCCCAACGTTGCCACGTACTTTGAACCATCGGCGATGCAGATAAAACGCTCGGCACAGGCCGCCACGATTTTCTCACGAGTAAGTGCGGCGCCGCCTCCTTTAATCATGTGTAAGTGAGCATTTACTTCGTCGGCGCCGTCGATGTAGAAGGGGACGGTGCCTACGCTGTTGAGTTCAAACACTTCAATGCCCAGGCCTTCCAAACGCTTGGCACTGGCTTCTGAGCTTGCCACCGCGCCTTTAAAACGGTCGCGAAACGGCCCTAATCGATCAATGAACAAATTAGCCGTTGAGCCAGTGCCAATGCCCAGTACGGTGTCCTTTTCCAATCCTGATTCAATCTCTTTAATTGCCGCATCTGCGACGGCGGCTTTGAGTGCATCTTGAGTCATGTGTTTTTCCAGGTCAGAGGAGGAGGGTTATTGCGTTAGTATACCGACCAAAGCGCTGGCTGCCGATGGAAACACAGTAGACGTCAGTAGGCGTAATCTGCTACCAATACAGGCTTTGTTAGTGTTTTAACCCCTCACCGTAACGCGTACTCTCACTCACGATTTTCCATTGGATACCTGCATGCTTGAAGCTACCGTCAAAAAGATTCTCCAGGCCAACGTTTACGAAGCCGCTTGCGAGACCCCGATCTCCCCCGCTCCCTTTTTGTCGCGTCGCTTTAACAACCAGATTTTGATTAAGCGTGAGGACCTACAGCCGGTGTTCTCGTTCAAGATTCGTGGCGCCTATAACAAAATGGCTCAGCTCACCGAGGCGCAAAAGGAAAAAGGCGTCATTGCGGCGTCTGCGGGTAATCATGCACAAGGTCTTGCCATGGCGGCAAAGCTGATGGGCGTGAAAGCGGTGATTGTGATGCCGCGTATTACGCCGGAAATCAAGGTGCAGGCGGTACGTGCTCGAGGGGCAAAAGTCGTGCTGAAAGGCGATGCGTTTGCCGCTGCTGCCGAGCATGCTCACGAGTTGATCAAAGAGCACGGCTACACCTATATTCCGCCATTTGATGACATTGATGTGATTGCAGGCCAGGGCACGATAGGTGTCGAGATTCTGCGCCAGCACAGCGGGCGTCTGGACGCTATTTTTGTGCCTGTCGGCGGCGGCGGATTGATTGCAGGCGTGGCGGCGTACGTGAAGTACTTGCGTCCTGATATCAAGATTATCGGTGTAGAGGCGGAAGACAGCGCCTGTCTAAAAGCCGCTTTGGCGGCGGGCGAGCGCGTCGTGCTCGACCAGGTCGGTGTATTTGCCGAAGGTGTCGCGGTTGCTCAAATTGGCGAGGCACCGTTCTTGCTGGTGAAGGACCTGGTTGATGATGTCATTACGGTGAATACCGATGAGATGTGTGCCGCCGTCAAGGACATCTTTGAAGATACCCGTGCGGTTGCCGAAACCTCCGGTGCGCTGTCGCTTGCCGGCTTGAAAAAATATGTACAGCAAACCGGCGCCGAGGGAGAAACGCTGTTATGTATTAACTCCGGCGCTAATACCAACTTTGATCGACTGCAGCATATTGCTGAGCGCACCTCGCTTGGCGAGCAGCGTGAAGCTATTTTAGCGGTGACCATTGATGAAAAACCCGGCAGCTTTAAAAAGTTTTGCCGGACGCTGGGTAAGCGCATGGTCACCGAATTCAGCTACCGCTATGCGGATGAAAGCGACGCGCATATTTTTGTAGGGGTTCAAGTAAAGCCGGGCGGCGAAGATCGCCAGGCCGTGATCGACAAGCTGCGCGATGGCGGTTACCAGGTAGAAGATTTAACCGATAACGAACTGGCCAAGCTGCATATTCGCCATCTAAGCGGTGGTCGACCCAGCGAGCGCTTTGAAGAAGAAGTGTACCGCTTCGAGTTCCCTGAACGCCCGGGGGCACTGATGAATTTCCTGACCCAACTGCCCCATGATTGGAATATTTCACTGTTCCATTATCGTAATCACGGTGCGGCTTATGGTCGCGTTCTGGTGGGTATGCAGGTTCCCGTCAGTGATCAAACTCATGTGGCAGATTATCTGGATGCGATTGGCTATCGTTACTGGCGTGAAAGCGACAACCCGGCTTACCAGCTGTTCATGGCCTAGGGTGTTTTGCCAGGTGGGTAAGTGCTCGCTAACTGCAAAATTCAGGGCCAATAAGGGCTCATGAGTTATCAAAACGTCTAAATAAGCAAAAAAACAGCCTGTTTTGTCGTTGTCATTGATGCCCTTATGGCCCTATAGTCGTCAACGATATTTATGTGGTGCGTCGCCCTTTCTAAAACGCAGGTGGGTGATGCATTAATGCATTGGCGAAAGGTGTTGGAGAATCGGCATGCGGCGGAAAAAGCCTGATATGGTAATGGCATTAACAGTAGTGTTCTTGTTAGGCGTACTCGCCACTGGCTATGCACAGGCGTTATCGGGAAGTTAAACGTAACGTTTAAGGCATCGCAGCCATTTGCCAAAAGGTAGTGTGAGCTGACTTTACGAGAGTCAGCTCTTTTTTTTGCCAGCACGCACGATACTCTCGTCGCTAACCACGGCGGTTAGCGGCACATCCCAGGGTTCAACTGGGAGCGATTCGACACGCTGACAGGCGTGGGCAACGCCAATTAAGGCAGGCGCCGGGCCTTGCCTACGCATAAACGCAAGACTGCGGTCGTAGAAGCCGCCCCCCATTCCCATGCGGTTCGCCTCGTCATCAAACCCTACCAGCGGCACAATGAGCGTATCCAGCGCCCAAGCGGGCAACCGATTGTGGCGGTGAGCGCCAAACCGGGTATCCGGTTCAAGAATCCCAAAGCGGTTTTTTACCATGGGCGTCGTCGCGTGGTAGTTAACGAACCACAGTGAGTTATCGCTTAGTGGGCGCAGAACCGGGAGATAAACGTCGACATTACGCTGGCGGAGCCAGGGTAGTAAAAGCGTAGGGTCGATTTCACCGTTAACTGGTAAATAGAGGCTGATGCGCTTGGCGCGCTGAATTTCAGGCAACCGTTTGAGCTGTTGGCAAAGGCGTAGAGCGGCTTGGCGCTGCTCATGTTTTGAAAGGGCGAGGCGTTGTCGGCGTAACGCAAGGCGCAGGGTGCGCTTGGCCTCAGGATGATGCAGGCTTTCCATAAATAAGAGTTCCCCAGAGTGCCGCTGTCATTCTGGCCCTGAACCTACTGGTTCAGAGTGGGTGGCCGCAGCCAAACCGTCAGGCTTTCCGACGCACGGACATGCACACGGGTCTGGCTAGCAATTGGCCCCCTGGGTACTGCGCATAGGCTCGAGGGACTATAACGACTGGCGTACACCCCAGAGAACCCCGCTATTCTAACAGAGCCAGCGGCCATGCCAAAGTATTGAGTGAAAGGTTGCCTAAGGCTGGCGGGTTTTTTCCAGCGCCCGCTCAAGACGGTCATTTAGCTTGTTCAAGTTGGCTTCGCTTGCCCGGTGCTCATCCAGCGCTTCAAGCAGTTCATGAGTGATATTAAGCGCCGCGATCAACGTGACACGCTCACTGCCCAGGGTGCCGCTTTGCGCTTGGATACCGTTCATGGCGCGATCCAGGTAGCGAGCGGCGCGATCAAGCTTGGCTTCTTCCCCGGTATCGCAGGCAATGACATAGCTGCGCCCGAGCAGGGTAATTTCTTTCGTTGGCCGCTTGGCGTTACTCATTTAAAGCTCCAGCGCGGGCCAGCGAGGGGCCCAATGCGTTAACATCATGGCATAGGAAAACAGTCGTCGCTCACTATAAGAGAGGCGCTTGTACGGGGTCAACGCGCAAGTGTCCAAGGCGCATTAACGTATGAATCATTATTACACAGCGAGTTATTACTATGTCATTGATTGATGAGCGCCAGGACTTTTCTGACGTAGCCGATGTTTTTTTGCTGCATGGAAGTATGCAGTCACCGGCCTTTTTAGACGGACGTTTAAGCGCCCTTTTAGCGCTGAGCGATGTAAGTGCCGAGGCATGGCTTGAAGAGGTCTGCATAAGCCTGGGCGTTGAGCAACCGCGTGACCAGCCCAGTGCAGAACGCCTGCTGGGTTGGCGGCGCCAAACGCTGGAGGCGCTCAGCGCCAGCGACCTGAACTATGCGCCGCTACTCCCCGATGAGCTGTTCTCGCTGGGCGAGCAAGCCCAGGGGCTAAAAGAGTGGACGCTGGGTTTTATGGAAGTCGTCGAGGAAGTGGTGGATGGCGAGCTTCGCGAGCGCTGGTCACAAACGCTGAGTGAGGCGATTGACGATTTGGCAGGCATTGGCCACATCGAAACAGATATTGACGACAGCCCTGAAAATGAGAATGACCTGTTTGCCCTGACAGAGCACGTGCGGATGGCAGCCATGCTGTTGTATACCGAGCAGCACCCGGGCAAGCCCCAGGTTGAGCAAGCCGACGCGCCCGTTCACTAATTCTTCGGAGTTTGTATGTTGCCTGAGTTACTTCCCCGGCCGCCTGCGATTGGCAACGAAGAGTATCGCGCTCGCCGTGACGCCTTGATCGCGCAGTTGCCCGCAAACGCCGCTGTCGTGCTGCCTGGTGCTTCGCTGGTTACCCGTTCACACGACAGTGAGTACACGTTTCGTCAAAACAGTGATTTTTACTATCTGACCGGAATCACTGAGCCTGATGCGCTGCTGGTGCTGCTTCCCGGTCATGACGCCGGACAGAGCATTGTGTTTTGCCAGGACCGCGACCCAACGATGGAGGCCTGGACAGGCCGCCGTTTGGGCGCCCGGGGCGTTGAAGCGGAGCATGGCATCGACCAGGCGTTTGAAAATGCTGACCGCGAGGCACAGCTGCCAGCGCTGCTGAAGGGCCGCGAACTGCTTTACGTGCCCCTGGATAATCCCGATGCGCTGGGTATTGCCGAAGAGGCTTTCTCCTTCGCCCAGGTGGGGCTGCGCCGTGGGCGGGCCCCACTCAAAGGCTGGCTGGATGTCAGCGCGCTGATTCATGCGATGCGGCTAATAAAAAGCGAGGCCGAGATTGCCCTGCTGCGCCATGCCGCAGCGATTTCAGCGAAGGCCCATGTACGTGCCATGCAGGCATCGCGCCCAGGGCTTTACGAGTATCAGCTGCAGGCCGAGCTTGAACATGAGTTTGTCTGGCAGGGCGGCAGCGGGCCTGCTTACAGTACGATTGTGGGCGGCGGTGCGAACGCATGCGTATTACACTATATCGAGAATCGTGCAGCGCTAACCAACGATAGCCTGGTGTTAATTGATGCCGGGGCCGAGTTTGGGCTTTATGCCGGAGATATCACCCGTACCTTTCCGGTAAATGGCCGGTTTACCGAGGCTCAGCGGGCCCTTTATCAAGTCGTACTGAGCGCCCAGGAGCGCGCAGTCGCCGCTATAAAACCCGGGGCGACGCTCGTTGATGTTCACCAGAACGTCGTTAAGGATTTAACGGCTGGGTTGATTGCGTTGGGGTTACTTGAAGGCGATGTTCAAGCCCGAATTGATGACGAAAGCTACCGGCGTTTTTACCTGCACTCTACGTCCCACTGGTTGGGGCTGGATGTCCACGATGTTGGTAGCTACCGGCTGGATGAAAAAACGCCACGACCTTTAGTCGCGGGTATGGTGTTAACCATTGAGCCAGGACTCTACATTCCCGACGCAGAGGATGTTCCACCTGCGTATCGTGGAATCGGTATCAGGATTGAGGATAACGTCGTAGTGACCAACGAAGGGTATGAAAACCTGACGGCGGGAGTACCTAAAGGCATGGCTGACATTGAAGCGCTAATGGTTAAATAATAAGCGTACATTGATTGTCTGAATATTTATTATGTAACTTACGTTACGCCATTACGATATGGCGGTGCGCCAGGTGACAGGAGATGCTAATGCCGTCGTCGACGGATACGCCAGTAAAGACGACCACACACGATATCGTGATTGTGGGGGGCGGATTAGTGGGCGCCAGCCTGGGCTGTGCACTGGCCCCGCTTATCAAGCGCTATGGCTGGAAAGTCGCCATTATCGAAGCGACGCCGATGAATGAAGCGCCGCTTGAAGAGAGTTGGCAGCCGAGCTTTGATGCGCGTGCAAGCGCCATTGCTGAAGGCTCAGCACAGCGTTTTCAACAGTTGGGCATTTGGGATGCGATGCAGGGCGAAGCAACGCCTATTCGGTATATTCATATCAGTGAGCGTGGCCGCTTGGGAGCGACGCGGCTCAGTGCTCAGGAATTAGGCGTCGATGCGCTAGGTCATGTTATCCCCAATGCCTGGATGGGCCGTGTCCTTCACCACCATCTTAAAACGCTGCCGGTCGATTGGTACTGCCCGGCCAAGGTAGAAAAGCTTGCCCCAGAAGGTGGCGGGCACTATCTGCGCCTTTCTGACGGCAGCGAGCTGCGCGCCGCCTTAACCGTGCTGGCCGATGGAGGGCGTTCGGGGCTTAAAGAGCAGTTGGGTATCAACAGTCGCCATAATTCCTATGAGCAGACAGCACTCATTACCCATGTGGGCATCAGCCAACCACACAAGGGCATTGCCTATGAGCGCTTCACCCAGGAAGGACCGGTTGCCTTGTTGCCTTTGCCAGGCCAGGCAATGGAGCTGATATGGACACACCCCAGCGGTCAGGAACATGCTCGAATGGCGCTCCCGGACCGTGAGTTTCTTGCCCAGCTGCAGAGCGCCTTTGGTGATCGGGTGGGGCGTTTCACTCGCGTAGGAAAACGCTACAGCTACCCGCTTTCGTTGATAACGGCAGAAGAGCCGGTTCGTCCGGGGCTGGCGGTCCTGGGGAATGCGGCTCATGCGCTGCACCCTGTTGCCGGTCAAGGCTTTAACCTGGCGTTACGCGGTATTATGGACCTGGTTGAAGCGCTTGAGCAGGGCGAACAGGCCGGGCAGCCACTGGGTGATATGACGACGCTGCAGGCCTTTGAGCAGAAGCGTGCGCGTGATCGCCGCAATGTCATTCGCTTTAGCGACGGGTTGGTGCGCTTGTTCGGACACTCGTTACCATTTCTGCCTCACGCTCGGGCAGCCGGGCTCATCGGCCTTAACCTTGTAGGGCCGCTGCGACGCAGCCTGGCGCGCCGCGCGATGGGGCTGGAGCGTTAGGCATGCCTCGCTGTTTAATGTTAAAGATGCCAAACGCTTAGCCAGCTATTTGGCTCAACAGGAACAGAGCTCTAAGAGCTGGGCTCGGATAGGAGCGTTATGGATACGCACGCGACAGACACTGCGGGGACAGAAAATTTTGACGTTATTGTCGTGGGCGCAGGCATGGTGGGGACGGCGCTAACAGCCTTGCTGGCACAAGCCGGTATGCGTGTGGCACTGGTGGAAGCGCGCCATGAACCCCAGCGCTGGGAGGCCGTTAACAAGACACTTCCCGCGCCACGAGTCAGTGCATTAACACCAGTATCTCAGCGCCTGTTAACTCATCTGGGCGTGTGGCCCGCCATGGCTGAATGCCGAGTAACGCCGTACCGCTATATGCAGGTTTGGGATGCGGACGGCAGTGGTGAAATCAAATTTTCGGCCGATGAAGCCGGAGTGCCCGTACTTGGGCATATTGTAGAAAATGCGATTACTCAAGCGGCGCTAAATGATGCTGTGTTGGACCACCCCAGGGTGGCGCATTTTTTTGGTGCCCATGTCCAGGCACTGCAAACCTCATCGACAGGTCGTTGGCTGGTGTTGGACGATGCGCGCAAGCTGCATGCACCGCTGCTGGTAGCGGCAGATGGTGCGCGTTCGACCCTGCGTGAGCTGGCCGACATAGAGATCACCAGCGACGATATGGGTCAGGAGGCTGTGGTCACAACCGTCAAGTGTGCTTATGTTCACGGCAGCACCGCGCGGCAAGCGTTTACGCAGGGCGGCCCGCTGGCCTTCTTGCCGATCACGCTAGAGGACGATGCATGCTATTGCTCGATTGTTTGGTCGACCACGCCCGAGCACGCGTTGGCGCTCAGCCATTTTACGCCTGATGAGTTAGGGAAAGCGCTGGGCGAGGCGTTTGGTTATCGCTTGGGCGAGGTGGAGGTGTGTGATCGTGTTTATCGCTTCCCGCTGGTACAGCGTCATGCAAGGCAGTATGTATTGCCGCACTTCGCGCTGATCGGCGACGCGGCGCACAGCATTCATCCGCTGGCAGGGCAGGGCGTTAACCTTGGTTTGATGGATGCCGCGGTATTGGCTGAAGAAGTGGTTAGCGCCTGGAAGCGCGGTGCCCCGTGGGGTGAGTTAACAACATTGAAACGCTATGAGCGCAGGCGGCGCTTGGATAACAGTGCCATGTTAGGGCTGATGAAAGGGTTCAGGGAGCTGTTTGGTACCCAAATGCCGCTCTTTACACTGGCCCGTAATCTCGGCATGAGCGGTATGAATCAGTTAAGTCCTGTTAAACGTAGCGTAATGCGGCAGGCCACCGGAGAGCGGGGGCGCCTGCCGCATAGCTGCCGCTAACGGCGGCGGTCGACCACATTAAGCGCTTTGAGAAGATTGAGCGCTTCGCTCATTTGGTAGTCATCGCGTAGCCGCGCGGTCGCGGATGAACGTGTCTGGGTGGCGGGCTGCTGTGCATCCAGGTGGCCGCCAAGGTCCGCCTCGCGAAGCTCCGGGCGGCTTTCGGCGACTTCCAGACGGCCCCGCACTACTTCTACATCGGGCGCGATGCCCTGCGCCTGAATGGAGCGTCCGTTTGGCGTGTAGTAAAGCGCGGTGGTGAGTTTCAAACCTTCACCATTACCCAGCGGCATGACCTGCTGAACGGAACCCTTTCCGAAACTGTCTGTGCCCATAATGACGCCGCGGCGTTGGTCTTGAAGCGCACCCGCCACAATTTCTGCGGCCGAAGCGCTGCCGCTGTTAATCAGCACGACCAGCGGAATATCACTGGCGGGCGTGGCGGGTGAGGCTGAAAATGACATGGCGGTATCGGAAAGCCGGCCTTCGGTATACACAATCAGGCCGTTATCCAGAAACAGGTCTGCTACACCGGCCGCCGCCTGGAGCACACCGCCGGGATTATTGCGCAGGTCAAGAATCAGCCCTTCCAGTGGCTGTTCGCGCGTCATGCGCTCTATTGCCTGGCGTGCCTGTTCTGGCGTACGCGACTGAAACTGACTAATTCGCAGGTAGCCATAGCCGGGCTCAAGAAGCTCATGCTTAACGCTTTCGCTGCGGATGGCCTCACGGGTAAGGTTGAACTCACGCGGGGTATCCTCTCCCGTGCGTAGAATCATCATGCGCAACTGGCTGCCTGGTTCGCCGCGCATTAGCGTAACGGCTTCTTGAAGCGACATGCTTTCAGTCGGCGTACCGTCAATGGCAACGATAACATCCCGAGGAAGCAGACCAGCCCGTGAGGCGGGCGTATCATCAATCGGGGTGATCACCAGGAGTTGGCCGTTTTCCATGCCAACTTCTATACCAATGCCGCCAAACTCTCCTTGGGTGGTTTCGCGCAGACTTTGATACTCTTCCGCATCAAGATAGGCGGAGTGAGGGTCGAGTTCGCTGAGCATACCGCGCATGGCGTTACGCAGTAGCGTGCGGTCATCGACCTCTTCAACGTAGCCACGCTTGATACGTTCAAACACCTCGGCAAAGGTCTGGATCTCTTCAAGGGGTAATTCATCAGCTGCCGCTTGGTTGGCGGGCTGGGCAAACAGCGGTAGCGGTGCCGACAATAGCGCAACAGGAAGTAGAGTCACCAGAAGGCGCTTGGCAGAGGCCGGTACTTCGTTAACAAATAGCGTCATGCAGACTCCGCAAGGCGTTAGGCAGTGTTTAAAGCTGCCCCAAGTTGACATTACCGTTCTGTCTGAAAAGTGTCTGCGTTCGGCAACGTTTCAGACAGAACCTAATACGGTTCAGCTTATCCCGTCAGCGGCGCGCAATCCAACGCTGTGGGTTAATTGGTTTGCCACTCTGACGTACTTCAAAGTAGAGCGCATTACTTGATTGTCCACCACTGTCGCCTACGCGGCCAATTTCGTCGCCACGGCTGACCTGCTGGCCAGGACGTACGCTAAACTGCTGTAAGTGAGCATAGAGCGTCATGATCTGGTCGCCATGGTCAATAATCAGCAGGTTGCCGAAGCCGCGCATCCAGTCGGCAAATACCACCCGCCCGGTGTGCACGGCATTTACCTGCGTACCGGCGCTTGCCTGGATGACAATACCGTTATAGTGAACGCCATCACGACGATTAAATGTTGTGGTGATGGCACCTTGCACGGGCCACGGCAGATCCCCTTGAGTACGGGTAATCTGAGTGCTGGGCGTGGGGGCATCCAGGCGCGCTAGTTCCTCCTGAATTTCACGCAGCTTACGCTCGGCCTGCTCCCGGTTATCGTTAAGGTCCGCCAGGCGATCAGCTTCGCTACCATAGCGATCATCCAGCGTGGCCACGACGTTGCGCCGGTCGGAGGAGCGCTCAGCAAGCCGTACCCGCTGCGCATCCAGCTCGGTGGCGACACTGGCCAGGCGCGTTTGGCGCTCGTTAAGGGCCTGCTCCGTATCGGCAAGCGCGGTATCCAGCCGGGCAATATCGGCAAGACGTTCATTGCGTGCTTGAGTAAAGCGGTTCAGGTAAGCCTGCATACGGTCAAGCTCGGCCGGGTCGCCCTGGTTCAGCAGCAGCTTGAGCTGTGGCGTCGGCCCTAGCCGGTAAAGCGCCGCGAGTTGTTGGCTAAGGGCGGCGTACTGGCTGGCTTGCTCGTCCTCCAGGCGGTCGCGATGCTGGCGCAACTGGTTCATTTCATCGTCCAACTGGCGCCGCTCGGCCTGTAAGGCATCCAGCCGCTGGTGAGTGTCGGCCAGCTCCGTTTCAACCTCGCGTAGTTCACGTTCGGCGCTGTCCCGTGCTTCTCCTGTTGTACTGAGCCGCTGCGTAAGCGACTCAATTTCCTGGCCAAGCGCATCCAACTGCTGGCGTGTTGCCTGCTCATCCGACTGGGCCAAACCCGCCGGTGAGTACACAATGACCAGTAGCGCACCCAGTACTAACGCGGTTCGCACAGGACGTCGCAACGGTATGATCAAGTGAAATCAATCAGCGGGTTCCCGGTCATGGCCTCGGGAACCGGTTGATTCATCATGGTCAAGAGTGTCGGGGCCAGGTCGCACAGGCGGCCATCGCTTAACGTGCCGGCTCGCTCACCCACGTAAACCAGCGGTACCACAAAGGTGGTGTGGGCCGTTTGGGGGGCGCCTGTGACCGGATGCACCATCTGCTCGGCATTACCGTGGTCGGCGGTTACCAGGCAAGCACCGCCAGCGCGCTCAATCGCGTCAATAACGCGGCCAACGCAGATATCGACCGTTTCAATAGCTGTTACCGCCGCGTTGAAGTCGCCGGTATGACCCACCATATCGCCGTTGGCATAGTTACATACGATGAAGTCAAAGCGGCCGCTGTCGATAGCCTCAACGAGGTTGTCGGTAATCTCGTAAGCGCTCATCTCGGGTTTTTCGTCGTAGGTCTTCACGTTCCGAGGGGAGGGCACCAGGATGCGCTCTTCGCCCTCATACTCGGCTTCGTTGCCACCCGAGAAGAAAAAGGTAACGTGGGGGTACTTCTCTGTTTCGGCAATACGCAGCTGCGTTAAACCGCGCTTGGCGACGACTTCGCCCAGGGTATCGTTGAGATCAAATGGCGGAAACGCGGCCGGTGCAGGAATGTCCGCCGCGTACTGGGTCAACATGACCAAGCCCTTGCCCGCCAGCGATGGGCAGGCCCTACGCGAAAAGCCGCTGAAGCCAGGCTCTACAAATGCACGGGTAAGTTCGCGCGCGCGGTCAGAGCGGAAGTTAAGAAACAGGGCGGCGTCACCGTCTTGCAGGGTAACGCACTTGTCGTTGAGCAATACGCAGCTTGGCAGGACAAATTCGTCGGTTTCGCCGCGCTCATAGGCGTCGCGCAACGCGGTTTCGGCACTGGTGGCATAGATGTCAGCCTGGCCTTCGGTCAGCAGATGGTAGGCTTTTTCTACCCGCTCCCAGCGGTTGTCGCGGTCCATGGCGTAAAAGCGGCCAATAATGGAGGCCACAAAACCATTTTCAGCGCCTACCAGCTCGGCCAGGCGGGCATTAGCGCGTTCGATAGAAGCCAGCGCGCTTTGAGGCGGCATGTCTCGGCCATCCAGGAACGCATGAATAAAGATACGTTGCGCACCGCGGCGAGCCGCCAGTTCGGCCATCGCGATGAAATGATCTTCATGGCTATGTACGCCGCCAGGCGAGAGCAAGCCCAGCAGGTGAACGGCGCGGCCATTGGCCACGGCATCATCAATCGGCTGTGTCAGGTTTTCGTTAACGTCCAGATCGCCCTCTTTAATGGCTTTGGTGATCCGTGTGAAGTCCTGATAAACGATGCGTCCGGCACCCAGATTCATATGGCCCACTTCTGAGTTGCCCATTTGCCCATCGGGCAGGCCTACGTGGTGGCCGTCAGTATGCACAAACGCGTGTGGACGATTCGCCCAAAGCGCATCCATTACGGGCGTGTTGGCCGATGCCACCGCGTTATTAGCGCTATCGGGGTTGTGTCCATAACCGTCAAGAATGATCAGTGCGACGGGACGCGGAGTAGACGTAGCCATAAGAACCTCGTTCGGTTGAGTAATCCAAGCGGCGTAAAGCAATCAGCAACGAAAGCGCTGTTTGAAAGTAAAGAGGTTTAAAAAGGTGAGTCAACTCACGTTATTTTCAAACAACTCCTTGTGATCAGGGTCGCGACTGATGCACGCTTGGGGCATCATAACGTAGGCGACCGCCGGGCGTCATGAGCAAGGCCTGCGCGGGGTGCCCTGTGACGTGTATACTTATCGCGTTTTGACGGCGGCGTTGCCGCTTTTTTCTGCATAGACCAAGAGATTGTGTTCGCGATGATCGATCAGTTGTTCGAATTCGTACAGAACCACCCCCTGCTCGTTGGGGCGTTTTTGCTGGTGCTAGTAGCGTGGCTTATTTATGAAACGCGTAGTGCTTCAACCAATGCGGTGACCTCAACCCAGGCCACCCAGCTCATCAACCGAGAAGATGCGGTTGTGCTGGACATTCGTGAAAGCAAAGACTTCAAAGCCGGGCATATTGCTGGCGCACGTAACATTCCCCATAACAAGCTTGATAACCGTATGAACGAGCTGGATAAAGTGAAAAACCAGCCGATCATCGTCGTATGCAAGCATGGGCAAAGTGCAGGCGCGGTTCAAGCCAAGCTTGCCAAGGCCGGTTTCGAGCGTGTGACTAAATTGAAAGGTGGCATGGCGCAGTGGCAGGCCGATAGCCTTCCCGTCGTTAAGAAGTAAGCGTTCTCACCTTTTACTATTGATTCAATGAACAACGAGGAGTTTCCCCATGGCGGAAGATAACAACACCCCGCAGGCTGGTGCAGCAGCGTCCGGCGACAAGCCGCAGCTGAAGTTCTCTATGCAGCGTATTTACGTGAAAGATATCTCCTTTGAAGCACCTAACTCACCGTCTGTTTTCAAGCAGGCGTTTAAGCCGAAGGTGAATCTGGATCTTAATACCACCAGCACTAAAATCGATGACGACCAGTATGAAGTGGTTGTGAAAGTCACCGCTCAGGTCAACGATTCAGAAACCGGCACTACCTCGTTTCTTGCAGAGGTTGAACAAGCGGGTTTATTCCGTATTTCGGGCATCGAAGGCGCTCAGTTGGAGCAGACACTGGGTGCGTTCTGCCCCAACCTGCTGTTCCCTTACGCGCGTGAGTGTGTCGATAACCTGGTCAACCGTGGTGGCTTCCCGCCACTGATGTTGGCACCGGTGAACTTTGAAGCCATGTACGCCCAGCGTAAGCAGCGCGAAGCGCAACAGGCAAACCAGGCCGAAGTGAGTACTCACTAAGCATGCAGGCTGCCGACTGGTATGCCGTGCATGGCAAAATGCCGCGCCTCCATGTACCGGCTGTTTTTGCAGTAGGCCAAGAGGTAGTGCTGCCGGAAGGCCCGGCGCGCCATGTCACCCGCGTGCTACGCATGGGTGAGGGCGCGCCTTTGGTGCTGTTCGATGGCCAAGGCAATGAAGCGGGCGTCCGCTTGGCCGAGGTAGGGCGTAAGCATACGACGGCGGTTATCGACGCCGTTTGGGCCGGTGAGGGGGAATCGCCCTTTGCTGTGCACCTTGGCCAGGCGATTTCCAAAGGCGACCGGATGGATTACGCGATCCAGAAGGCGGTTGAATTAGGTGTCGCTGCTATCACGCCACTGTATACAGAGCGTGGTGATGTACGTTTAAAGGGGGATCGTGAAGCCAAAAAGCTGGCCCATTGGCAGGCTGTTGCGGCAAGCGCTTGCGAACAAAGTGGCCGGGCGGTCGTGCCTGTTGTTCACTCGCCGCTAAGCCTTGTTGAGTGGCTAAGTGCCCGCCAGGAGCCGCTTCGCCTGATGCTGCACTTGGCAACGGGCAATGCGTTTGATCAGCCGGAACGCCCTGAGGCTGCCGCACTTTTAATTGGCCCTGAAGGTGGCTTAACGGAGGCGGATATTGCAGCCGCTCAGGCAGCTGGCTTTACGCCATTAACGCTAGGGCCACGTGTTCTGCGTACGGAAACAGCCCCGGTGGTTGCCTTGACCCTTCTACAGCACTACTTTGGTGATTTGTAAGCGCCTACTAACACCTTCATTGATCCCCTTCCTCAGTGGCCTGCTGTTTAGCGTTAGCCTTCGCTATAGGCTTTACAAGTGTGAATGAGTAGCCATTAGCCTGGCCTGCGTTAAGCAGCGGCCATCACTATGTAGCGGGCCAGCTGCTTTGCTCGGTGATCCTCAGGCGCCATACTATAGACTCACTTTTTAAGGACGGCACCCATGGTCCGTGAATCAACGACTCCTCCTCGCGCTACAAGCGACGCCTCTGCCCAGTTAGGCGAAGTGGCGTATTTAACTGTTGTGACCGTTAATAACACGGGCGCGTTTTTGCGTTGGGGACAGCCCAAGGACGTTCTCTTGCCGTACAGTGAGCAAATCTTCCGGCCGGATCCTGGCAAGCGGGTGCTGGTCATGCTGTATGAAGATGACCAGGGGCGGCCTGTGGCCTCCATGCGCCTTGATCGCTTTTTAACCGATGATGCCTGGGCGCTTGAAAAGGGGAATGAGGTGAGCGTCGTGGTCGCTGACCGCACCGACCTCGGTATGAAAGTAGCGGTTGATCACCGCTATTGGGGGCTCATTTATCAGGATGATATTTCTCAGCCGCTGCGCCGCGGGCAGGCGCTAAAAGGCTACGTCAAGCAGCGCCGTGAGGATGGCCGGTTGGATATTTCTCTGTTGCCGCCAGGCGCGGCGCGGCTAGACGTCGTCGGCGATAAAATACTCAAAGCACTGCGTGAAAGCGGCGGCTATCTACCGCTGGGCGATAAAAGTGACGCCCACGCGATTAAAGCGCGGTTGGGTGTGAGCAAAAGTGCGTTTAAACAAGCCATTGGGCGGCTTTATAAGCAGCAACTGATTACCTTGGAGCCTGACGCGATACGGCTGGTGCCGGGCGCGCTTGCTCCGTAACGGCGCCAATGGTTGGAGCTTGACAGGCAGTACGGCATACTGCCTACCTATTGTTTACGTATGGATTGTGCCCCGATGAGTCAATCAAATCTGCATCTCGGCGTCGTGATGGACCCCATCAGCGACATCGCTTACAAGAAAGATACCACCATAGCCATGCTGTGGGCGGCCCAGGAACGCGGCTATATCCTGCACTATATGGAGCAGGAAGATCTTTTCTTACAGGCGGGGCAAGCCTACGCACGCATGCGACCACTAACCGTGCATCGCGACCCTAACCATTGGTACGACCTGGGTGAAGCGGCTGCCCGGCCACTGGCTGAGCTTGATGTGGTGTTAATGCGTAAAGACCCGCCGGTGGATGCTGACTTCACCAATGCGGTCCACCTCTTGGGTTTTGCTGAGCGTGAAGGCGTGCTCATTGTTAATCCAACCTCAGCACTTTTACAGTGTAATGAGAAGTTGTTTGCCCAGCAGTTTCCTCAGTGCTGTACGCCCACCATGGTGGCCAGCCGCGATGATGTGCTGCGGGCCTTTCATGCCGAGCACGGCGATGTGATTTTCAAACCGCTGGACGGGATGGGCGGCACCGGGATTTTCCATATCGGCCCTGATGGCCGCAATATTGGCGCGGTCATTGAGCAGCTAACGCTGCGTGGTCAGCGCCAGATTATGGTTCAGCGCTACCTGCCTGACATTAAAGACGGCGACACGCGTATCCTGCTGGTGGACGGTGAGCCGGTACCCTTTGGGCTGGCGCGCATCCCATCGGCAGGTGAAACGCGCGGCAACCTGGCAGCCGGTGGCCGTGGTGTCGCACGTGATCTCACTGAGCGTGATTACTGGTTGATTGAGCAAGTACAGCCAATGATTCGTGAAAAAGGCCTGATGTTTGTAGGGCTGGACGTGATTGGCGACTACATCACTGAAATTAACGTTACCAGCCCCACCTGCGTGCGTGAAATTGATGACCAGCGCGGCACGAATATCGCGGGCCTGTTGTTGGATGCCATCGAACGTCGCTTGAGCGCTGCTTGATACGCCTGATTCACACTTGATGATAAGAAAGGTCTGCTGGCTATGTCAGCAGATCGTAGGAGACGCATGCAAAGTTTGAAACACCATTTTTTAATGGCGATGCCGCATCTGGATGATCCTGACTTTGTGGGCAGCCTGATCTACCTCTGTGATCATGACCATAATGGCTGCATGGGGGTTATCACCAACCGCCCGTTGGATATGACGCTGGATGCACTGTTTGATCAGTTGGAGCTGGGGGGGGAAGACAGCCCCCACCGCAATGCTCCGGTCTATTACGGTGGCCCTACGCACAAGGATCGCGGCTTTATCCTCCATCTTGGCGATAGCCAGGAGTGGGACTCCAGCGTTCAGGTAGAGGATGGTGTGGCGCTGACGACCTCTATGGACATTCTTCAGGCGCTAGCTAACGGTGAAGGTCCTGAGCACTTTCTGATTTGTCTGGGCTGCGCGGGCTGGGAAGTCGGTCAGCTTGAAGATGAGCTAAAGGACAATAGCTGGCTGACGGTTGAGGGCCAGACGGAAGTACTGTTCAACACACCACCTGCTGAGCGCTTAACGGCTGCCGCAGGATTGTTAGGAGTGGATCTATACCTGATGACTCGTGATGCAGGGCACGCGTAATGGCAGAGGTTGGCCAGCGCTTAATTCTTGCCTTTGATTATGGGACGCGGCGTATTGGGGTAGCCGTGGGCAATGAGCTTTTAAAAAGCGCCCGCGAGCTTTCCCCACTTACTGCACGTGACGGCATCCCCGACTGGAATAAAGTAGAGCAACTGCTGAAAGAGTGGCAGCCGGACCTTCTGGTGGTTGGCTTACCGCTCAATATGGATGACAGCGAGTCGGACATGAGTAAGCGTGCCCGCAAGTTTGGCAACCGTTTACATGGGCGCTATGGCAAACCCTGCGTAATGGTAGACGAACGTGGCTCTACCCGCGAAGCCAAGCTGATTGCCCGTGAAGCGGGTCACCGAGGCAACTACCGCGAAGAGAGCGTCGATGGCATTGCGGCGGTGTTGATTCTGGAAGGCTGGTTTGCCCATCAGGAAGGTCTTCCCGATGGGCGTTCTGCTCTCTAGTGTATATAAGTAGCGTTAGCGATCCAGTGTCCCGATCTGGCTGGGTACAAACCAGCGCACCGGGTGAAGGTCTTTCTCAATCAGTGAATCGACGTGCAGCAGCGTTGCAAAGATGGCCATCCGCATGGCGATGCCGTTATCTGTCTGACGAAAGATCGCCAAGCGCGGGTCGCCGTTAAGATCCACGTTCAAATCATTCGCGCCGGGGCGGCTATCGCGGGGCAGCGGGTGCATAACAATGGTCGATTCACGGCAGCGTTGATCCAGAAACGCCTTGTTGACTATAAAATCATCCGAGATGCCCTGGAAGTTCTCGTTCATTTCTTCGGTAAAGCGCTCTTTCTGAATTCGCGTGGTGTACACAACATCCAGATCACTGAAGTCAGTGGCTAAATGATCACGTACCTCTACCTGGTGCCCGCGTGATGTGACCAGGTCAATCAGTGCAGTAGGCATTTCAAGCCCGGGCGGCGATACCAGTGTGATACGTAACGGATCGTATAAAGAAAGCAGCTTGATCAGAGAGTGCACCGTACGCCCATACTTGAGATCGCCGGTCAGCAGAATATGTGCTCCGCCAAACGATTTGCCTAATCGCTGAAACTCCTTATCGATCGTATAGATATCCAGCAGGGCTTGGCTTGGGTGTTCACCAGGGCCGTCGCCGCCGTTAATCACCGGTACATTCGTCGCCGCCGCAAACTCGGCAACAGAGCCTTGATCCGGGTGGCGCATGACAATCGCATCGCAGTAGCCACTCATTACCCGGCTGGTATCGTAAAGCGACTCGCCTTTGGCCATGGATGAGAACGTAAAGCCTGTGGTATCACATACGCTGCCGCCCAACCGACAAAACGCCGTATGAAAACTTACCCGGGTGCGCGTGCTGGCTTCGAAGAACAAGTTGCCCAAAACGGCTCCCTCAAGAACACGGGTAACCTGACGACGCTGGGCAATGGGCTCCATTTGGGCCGCAACACGAAGAAGGTGGTTAACGCTGTCGCGGTTTAAGGAGTCAACGGATAGCAGATGGGGGCTCATCATGGACCTCATGTTGAAGTAGAAGGCGAAGTGGGTAGATGAAGTGATTGCGTGTAGTGTAACCGCCAATACGTGGTTCGCCGAAGTGCTTTCACGGCCTTATAAAAGAGGCTGCTGATGTTTTTCAA